>NZ_JBHYMK010000018.1:0-92166 GCF_042743065.1 Streptomyces sp. NPDC058872 | reverse complement strand
GGGGGGGTCCCCCCCTGCCGGGGCGCGGGGGGCGCTTGGCCGGGGGGGGGGGGGGGCGCGCCCCCCGGGGGCCCGGCGCCCCGGGCCCCGCGGGGCCCCCCCGCCCCCCCCGGCTGCGACGGGAGGAGCGACCGCAGCCCGTCCCGGTAGTGCACGGCCAGCGCCTCGCGCTCCGCCGGCAGCACCAGGCGGTACGGATCGCTGTTCTCCTTGAGTTGTCCCGCTGCCGCCTCCATCAGCGGATCGGCCCCCGGTCTCGGCGCGGCGTGCAGCACGACGGTGCCCCGCCTCCCGGGCATGAGCGTCACCGACGCCAACGCCTCGTACGGCACCCGCCTTTCGCGCAGCGCTTGGAAGAGCCTCGGCGTGCGGATCCCCCGTTCGAAGCGGATGACGAGGGCGTCGCTCTCGAGTTCCCAGGTGGCATGAATTCCGGCCAGCACATCACCCATACGGCTCATCGTAAGCGGCGTGCGCCCGTGCGTCGCCCCTATGAAAGGTCCCGACATTGCGTGATCTACGCGCGTCAGTGCCCTTCCGGGCCGGATATTCCTTCGCGACAGGCACTGTCGGGGCGTGCGCGGACCAGGCGCGGTGCGCTCCGACGACCTCCGGGCGCGGCCGCGCCGGTCACCCGGGCAGCCCCCGGGCCCCGTGGGGCCTCAGGGGCGGGGCCTCATGCCGGTCGGTCCCGCCAGCGCTGGGCGAGGGCCGGTCCGAGGTGGTCGAGGTACTCCTCGGTGAGGGCGCGGATGGACTCCAGGCTCTGCTCGCCACCCCGGCCCCACATCTGCCCGGTCACCCGCATCACCCCGCTGAACGCGGCCACCGCGATCCGGGGGCGCGGGTCCTCGTCGACGTCGAGGCCCTCGCGCCCGGCGATGATCCGGGCGATGGTCTCCTCCATCTCGGTCGACCGGCGCAGATGGACGGCGAGGAGCGCGGGCGTCGACTCGATCATCTGATAGGTGCGCAGGTAGAGCTCCACCGGGACGACCTCTTCAATGGCCTCGCCGATGGTGTCCCAGGCGCACAGCACGGCGTTGCGCATCGCGTCGAAGGGGCCCTCGTCCGGGGGGCGCCGCCCGAGGGCCCGGACGAAGCGCTCCTCCACCATCTGCTGGACGTCGAAGGCGACCTCCTCCTTGGAGGAGAAGTAGCGGAAGAAGGTGCGCTGGGAGACCTCGACGGCGTCGACGATCTCGTCGACGGTGGTCTGCTCGTACCCCTGGGTCGTGAAGAGTTCCAGCGCCACCCGAATCAGTGCGTCGCGCGTGCGCTGCTTCTTCCGCTCGCGCAGTCCGGGCACGGGAACGGTCACGTCTCAGGTCCTCTTTCCAGCCGTTTCGTCCGACTCAGCGTACCTGTGAGCTACGTGACAGTTACCGTCGCGTGAATCGCTTTGTCAATTGTCAGTGACTGTCATTAGCCTCGTTCCCATGACTAGTCAGACCACCGTGGAAAAGGCCCCGCAGGGTCAGGGGGGTGCCCGGGAACCCGCCTCGGTCCCGGCGAAGGGACTGCGCGGCCACCCGTGGTTGACGCTGTTCGCCGTCGCCGTGGGCGTCATGATGGTGGCGCTGGACGGCACGATCGTCGCCATCGCCAATCCCGCCATCAAGAACGACCTCGGCGCCACCCTCGCCCAGGTCCAATGGATCACCAACGGCTATCTGCTCGCACTGGCCGTCGCCCTGATCACCGCCGGCAAGCTCGGCGACCGCTTCGGTCACCGGCAGACCTTCCTCATCGGCATCGCCGGTTTCGCCGCCGCCTCCGGCGCGATCGGCCTGTCCCACTCCATCGGCGCGGTGATCGCCTTCCGCGTGCTGCAGGGCCTCTTCGGCGCCCTGCTGATGCCGGCCGCCCTCGGCCTGTTGCGCGCCACCTTCCCCGCCGAGAAGCTCAACATGGCGATCGGCATCTGGGGCATGGTCATCGGCGCCTCCACGGCCGGCGGCCCGATCGTCGGCGGCCTGCTCGTCGAGCACGTCAGCTGGCAGTCCGTCTTCTTCGTCAACGTGCCGGTGGGCGTGGTCGCGCTCGTCCTCGGCCTGCTCATCCTCAAGGACCACCGCGCCGAGAACGCGCCGCGCTCCTTCGACCTCCTCGGCATCCTGCTGCTCTCCGGTGCCATGGCGTCCCTGGTCTGGAGCCTCATCAAGGCCGGTGAGTCCTGGGGCTGGTCGAGCGGCATGACCTGGGGCTGCCTGCTCGGCGCGCTCCTGCTGTTCCTGGTGTTCGCCCTCTGGGAGACCAAGGCCAAGGAGCCGCTGATCCCGCTGGCGATGTTCCGCTCCCTGCCGCTCTCGGCCGGCGTGGTGCTGATGGTGCTGATGGCCTTCGCCTTCATGGGCGGCCTCTTCTTCGTGACCTTCTACCTCCAGGGCGTGCAGGGGCTCAGCCCGGTCGACAGCGGCCTGCACCTGCTGCCGCTGACCGCGATGATGATCGTCTCCTCGCCGCTGGCCGGCGCCCTGATCACCAAGTTCGGCCCGCGCGTGCCGCTCGTCGGCGGCATGGTCTGCACGGCCGTCGCCATGTTCGGCATGATCTCGCTCACCGCCGACACCGGAACCCTCGCGATGTCGCTCTGGTTCGCGCTCCTCGGTCTGGGCCTCGCCCCGGTCATGGTCGGCGCCACCGAGGTCATCGTCGGCAATGCGCCGCTGGAGCTCTCCGGCGTGGCCGGTGGCCTGCAGCAGGCGGCCATGCAGGTCGGCGGCGCGCTCGGCACGGCGGTGCTCGGTGCCGTCATGTCCTCGAAGGTCGCCGATGCCTTCGCGGGCAACTGGCAGGAGGCCGGCATCCCGGCCCCCTTCGACCCGCGACTGGAGCAGGCCGCCGAGTTCGGCATGGCTCCGCCCGAGCTGGCCCAGGCGCCGGGCATGACCCCCGGTCTCCTCCAGCAGATCACCGGCGTCATCCACGACACCTTCCTGGAGGGCATGGGCCTCGCCTTCACCGTTGCCGGCGTCGTCGCGGTCGTCGCGGCCCTCGTCGCCATGCTCACCAAGCGTGGCGAGAACGCCGAGGCCGGCGGCATGGGCGGCGGTCACATCTGACGTCGACCGGTTCCCCTCGGGGGTTCCGTCGACCGGTTCCCTTCGGGGTTCCCGTAGGGGGTCGTCACCCGTTCGCGTGAACGGGGGCGGCCCCCCTTCCGTCGCCGGGTTCGCCTCCGCCATGCTCTTCATTACAGAGAGTGACGAAACGGGGGTTCCTCGACATGCAGAAGAAGACCATTCCCCTGGGCACGGCCCTCACGGCCGCCCTCCTTGCCGCCCTGCTGGCGGCCCCGGCCGCGCCGGCGGTGGCGAGCCCGGTCACGGCCCCGTCCGCCCGGACGGCGGCGGTGCCCCCACCGGTCGCAGCACCCCGGACCGCCCCCCGGTCGGGCACGGCCCTCGGGGCGTGCGGCCCCGGTCGGCTCTGCCTCTGGCCCAAGCCCGACTTCAAGGGCAGGCCCTGGACGTACGAACTGGCCGGCACCGACATCGAGAGCTGCATCGCCCTGCCGCCGGGCACCTCGGCCCAGTCCCTCGCGAACCGCACCGGGCGGCCGGTCACCACGTACCAGTCGGCCGAGTGCGGGGAGACGGGAGAGTTCGAGACCTATCCGGGACGGGGGACGTGGGTGCCGCGGGAGGCCTATGAGGTCAGGGCCTTCAAGATTTGGGAGCGCTAGGCGAGGGCACCTCGTGGTGCTCCCGTTGCTCCGGCGGGGTCGAGAGGCGCGCCACCTCCGCACGGAGCTCGCGGACCTCCAGGGTGAGCGACTCCAGGAGCTCGATCTGCCGGCGTTCCATCACGTCGTCGCGCTCGAAGCGGGAGATGAACCACGCTGCGATGTTGGCCGTGACGACACCGAGCAGCGCGATGCCCGAGAGCATCAGGCCCACCGCGAGGACCCGGCCGAGCCCCGTGGTCGGGGCGAGGTCTCCGTAACCGACCGTGGTCATCGTGGTGAAGGACCACCAGACCGCGTCGCCGAGCGTCTTGATGTTGCCGTCCGGGGCGTCCCGCTCGACGTGCAGCACGGCCAACGAGCCGAACATCATCAGTCCGGCCACCGAGCCCGCCACATAGGTGGTGAGCGTTATCTGCGGGGCCATTCTGGCCCGCCGGCCCACGAGGAGGAGCGTGGCGACGAGTCGCAGCAGCCGCAGCGGCTGCATCATCGGCAGTATCACCGCGAGCAGGTCCAGCAGATGGCTGCGTACGAAGGACCAGCGGTCCGGGGCGAGCCAGAGACGGGCGAGGTAGTCGAAGGCGAAGGCAGCCCAGACGATCCACTCGACGTAGGTGCAGATCTGGTGCACCCACGGCTCGGCGCCGGGCGTCACGATCGGCACCGCATAGGCGGCGCCGAAGGCGATCGCGAGCACCAGGAGCGGCGTTTGGGTGCGCTCTTCCCAGCGGGACTTCATCACGGGCATGCCTGGCATGGTAGGTAATGGCGAAGGGCGGCGGAATCGGGTCCCACCGCCCTTCACCAGCTGAAATCAGGTCGACCGGAAGGTCTCGATCAGGCGTCGCCGCCCGCGGCGCCCGGGTCGGCGGCCGTCACGTCGAGCAACTGGTAGCGGTCCACGGCCTGCTTCAGGGCCGACCGCTCGACCTTGCCCGTGCGGGCGAGCTCGGTCAGCACCGCGAGCACGATCGACTGCGCGTCGATGTGGAAGTAGCGGCGGGCCGCACCCCGGGTGTCCGCGAAGCCGAAGCCGTCCGCGCCCAGCGAGGTGTACGGGCCGGGCACCCAGCGTGCGATCTGGTCCGGCACCGCGCGCATCCAGTCCGAGACCGCGACGAAGGGTCCCCCGGCGCCCTGGAGCTTGCGCGTCACGTAGGGGACGCGCTGCTCTTCGTCCGGGTGGAGCAGGTTGTGCTCCTCGACGGCCACGGCCTCCCGGCGCAGCTCGGTCCAGGAGGTCGCGGACCACACGTCGGCCCGGACGTTCCACTCCTCGGCGAGGATGCGCTGTGCTTCGATCGCCCAGGGGACCGCGACGCCGGAGGCCATGATCTGTGCCGGGATCGCGCCGGCCTCGCCCGCCTTCAGACGGTGGATGCCCTGGAGGATGCCGTCCACGTCCACGTCCTCGGGCTCTGCCGGGTGCTGGATCGGCTCGTTGTAGACGCTCAGGTAGTAGAAGACGTCCTCGGCCTCGGGACCGTACATGCGGCGCAGGCCGTCCTTGACGATGTGCGCGATCTCGAAGCCGAACGCCGGGTCGTAGGAGATGCAGGCCGGGTTGGTCGAGGCCAGCAGGTGGGAGTGGCCGTCGGCGTGCTGGAGGCCCTCACCCGTCAGGGTCGTCCGACCGGCCGTCGCACCGAGCACGAAGCCGCGTGCCAGTTGGTCGGCCATCTGCCAGAACTGGTCGCCGGTCCGCTGGAAACCGAACATCGAGTAGAAGACGTACACCGGGATCAGCGGTTCGCCGTGCGTGGCGTAGGCGGAGCCCGCCGCGATCAGCGAGGCCGTGCAGCCGGCCTCGGAGATGCCGTCGTGCAGCATCTGGCCGGTCGGCGACTCCTTGTAGGCGAGGAGGAGTTCGCGGTCCACCGCCTCGTACTGCTGGCCCAGCGGGTTGTAGATCTTGGCGCTCGGGAAGAAGGCGTCCATGCCGAAGGTGCGGTACTCGTCGGGGGCGATCAGCACGAAGCGCTTGCCGATCTCCTTGTCCCGCATGAGGTCCTTCAGGATGCGGACGAAGGCCATCGTGGTGGCGATCGACTGCTGCCCCGAGCCCTTCTTGGCCGCCGCATAGGTCTTGTCGTCGGGGAGGGCCAGCGGCTTCGCCCGCACGACGCGGGTGGGGACGTACCCGCCCAGCGCCTTGCGGCGGTCGTGCATGTACTGGATCTCTTCGGAGTTCCGGCCCGGGTGGTAGTACGGCGGCAGGCCGTCCTCCAGCTGCCGGTCCGTCACCGGGATGTGCAGCCGGTCGCGGAAGCGCTTGAGGTCGTCGACCGTCAGCTTCTTCATCTGGTGGGTCGCGTTGCGGCCCTCGAAGTTCGGACCCAGCGTCCAGCCCTTGACGGTCTGCGCGAGGATCACGGTCGGCTGGCCGGCATGGGCCTTCGCCGCCGCGTAGGCCGCGTAGATCTTCTTGTGGTCGTGGCCGCCACGGCCCAGGTGCAGCACCTGTTGGTCCGACATGTTCTCGACCATGGCCCGCAGCCGGTGGTCGTCTCCGAAGAAGTGGTCCCGGATGTAGCCGCCGGTCTCCGTGGCGTAGGTCTGGAACTGCCCGTCCGGGGTGGTGTTCAGCTTGTTCACCAGGATGCCGTCGCGGTCCTGGGCGAGCAGCGGGTCCCAGGAGCGGTCCCAGATGAGCTTGATGACGTTCCAGCCGTTGCCGCGGAAGATCGACTCCAGCTCCTGGATGATCTTGCCGTTGCCGCGGACCGGGCCGTCGAGCCGCTGGAGGTTGCAGTTGACGACGAAGGTGAGGTTGTCCAGTCCCTCGCGGGCGGCGATGGAGAGCTGGCCGAGCGACTCGACCTCGTCCATCTCGCCGTCGCCGAGGAACGCCCAGACGTGCGACTTCGAGGTGTCGGCGATGCCGCGCGCCTCCATGTACCGGTTCATCCGGGCCTGGTAGATCGCTCCGAGCGGGCCGAGGCCCATGGAGACGGTCGGGAACTCCCAGAAGTCCGGCATCAGCCGCGGGTGCGGATACGAGGACAGGCCGTTCGGGAACTTCGACCTCTCCTGGCGGAAGGCGTCGAGCTGGGTCTCGTTCAGCCGGTCGAGCAGGAAGGCGCGGGCGTAGATGCCGGGGGAGGCGTGTCCCTGGAAGAAGATCTGGTCGCCGCCGTCCCCCTCGTCCTTGCCACGGAAGAAGTGGTTGAAACCGACGTCGTAGAGCGAGGCGGAGGAGGCGAAGGTCGCGATGTGGCCGCCGACGCCGATGCCCGGGCGCTGGGCGCGCGAGACCATCACGGCCGCGTTCCAGCGGGTGGCGTTGAGGACCTTGCGCTCGATCTCCTCGTTTCCGGGGAAGAAGGGCTCGTCCTTGGTGGCGATGGTGTTGACGTAGTCCGTGCTGCGCATCTCGGGCACGGCCACGCGCTTCTCGCGGGCCCGCTCGATCAGGCGGAGCATGAGGTAACGGGCCCGCTCGCGGCCCCGCTCGTCCACGGCCGCGTCGAGGGAGTCGAGCCATTCCTGGGTCTCTTCCGGGTCGAAATCCGGGACCTGGCTGGGAAGGCCGCCAATGATGATCGGGTTGCGATCGGATCCGGGAGCCACGCTCTTCCTTCGCTGTTCGGTGGTGCCCACGGGGCCACGGGCTGGTCGGGATGTCCATCGTGTACCCCGCCGACGCCAGACGTCACATTTACCGAGGGGTAACCCCCGGGGGGTGCTTCGCCCTGCCTTCCAGGTGTCCGGTGCGGTCAAATCGCAACCTTACGCCCAACTCGCGCATGCGTTTCGTCCGGGCGTTCGGCAGACTGAAACCGCAGAAGTCAGCAAACCGGGATGAAGCATCTGTCCACGAGTGAGGCGGAAGGGGCGACGATGCCGGAAGTTGCGGCGAGACGGCCCCAAACGTCACCGTTTCGGCGGTCTCCAGGGCCGGGTACTTGCGCGATCCACCCCGGCACGTGTGGACTACGGCCAGAGCCACGCGCCCACGCGTGGCCCACAGCATTTTCCGAATGAGCAGGAGGCAAGCCGTGAGCGCGACCGCGGACCACGCGGAGGAGCGGACCAACCCGGCAGCGAGGCTGGGGTTCGAGCCCGGACAGGTGGTCCAGGAGATCGGCTACGACGACGACGTCGACCAGGATCTCCGTGAAGGCATCGAGTCCGTCATCGGGACCGAGCTCATGGATGAGGACTACGACGACGTCGCCGACGCCGTCGTGCTCTGGTTCCGTGACGAGGACGGGGACCTCACCGACGCACTGGTGGACTCCATCGGTCTCCTGGAGGACGGCGGCGTGATCTGGCTGCTGACGCCGAAGACCGGCCGTGACGGCTACATCGAGCCGTCCGACATCAACGATGCCGCGCAGACAGCGGGTCTCTCCCAGACCAAGAGCATCAGCGTCGCCAAGGACTGGGCGGGTGCCCGCCTGGTCGCCCCCAAGCGCTGACCGACACGTGGTGAGAAGCCCCCGCCGCCCGCCGGCGGGGGCTTTCGCGTGCAGGCCGTAGGGTGGGTTTCACCAGTACGGCCCCGTGCCCGGGCCCCGTTGGAAGGGACGAGTGAGCGATGGCGATCGAGGTCGGCACCAAGGCTCCGGAATTCGAGCTCAAGGACAACCACGGCAGGACCGTGCGGCTCTCCGACTTCCGGGGCGAGAAGAACGTGGTGCTGCTCTTCTACCCGTTCGCCTTCACCGGCGTCTGCACCGGTGAGCTCCGTGAGCTCCGGGACAACCTCCCGACCTTCGTCAACGACGACACGCAGCTGCTCGCCGTCTCCAACGACTCCATCCACACCCTTCGGGTCTTCGCCGACCAGGAGGAGCTGGAGTTCCCGCTGCTCTCCGACTTCTGGAAGCACGGCGAGGCGTCCCGCGCCTACGGCGTCTTCGACGAGGACAAGGGCTGCGCGGTCCGCGGGACCTTCGTCATCGACAAGGAGGGCATCGTCCGCTGGACCGTGGTGAACGCCCTGTCGGACGCCCGCGAGCTGGACCAGTACGTCAACGCCCTCGACGCCCTTTGAGCGGTTCCGGACCGACACCAGTCGATTCACGGGGTGAATCGACTGTTTCGACCGGGAACCCGTCACTAGGATCCAGACGTTGATCCGATGCCAATGCACGACTGGGGGCGCTGCCCCTGGAAACCTATGGAGGGACTCGTGGGAGTCAGCCTCAGCAAGGGCGGCAACGTCTCGCTGACCAAGGAGGCCCCTGGCCTCACCGCCGTGACCGTCGGTCTGGGCTGGGACGTCCGCACCACCACCGGTACGGACTTCGACCTCGACGCCAGCGCCATTCTGGTGAGCGAGGCCGGCAAGGTCCGCAACGACCAGGACTTCGTCTTCTTCAACAACCTGAAGAGCGCCGACGGATCGGTCGAGCACACCGGCGACAACCTCACCGGCGAGGGCGAGGGCGACGACGAGCAGGTCAAGGTCAACCTGGCCGGCGTCCCGGCCGACGTGGCCAAGATCGTCTTCCCGGTCTCGATCTACGACGCCGAGAACCGCCAGCAGTCCTTCGGCCAGGTGCGCAACGCGTTCATCCGCGTCGTGAACCAGGCCGGCGGCACCGAGATCGCGCGGTACGACCTCTCCGAGGACGCCTCGACCGAGACCGCGATGGTCTTCGGCGAGCTGTACCGCCACGGCGCGGAGTGGAAGTTCCGTGCCGTCGGCCAGGGGTACGCCTCGGGTCTGCGCGGCATCGCGCAGGACTTCGGCGTCAACGTCTGAGCCGAACCGTTCGAACCGTCCGGCGCCGCACGTCCCGTGCGGCGCCGGACGTGCCTCATTACCACCGGGGAGGAACCCGATCATGGGCGTCACGCTCGCCAAGGGAGGCAATGTCTCCCTCTCCAAGGCCGCACCCAACCTCACCCAGGTCCTCGTGGGGCTCGGTTGGGATGCGCGCTCCACCACCGGAGCCCCCTTCGACCTCGATGCCAGCGCCCTGCTGTGCCAGGCCGGCCGGGTGCTCGGGGACGAGTACTTCGTGTTCTACAACCAGCTCCGCAGTCCCGAGGGGTCCGTCGAACACACCGGCGACAACCTCACCGGCGAGGGTGAAGGCGACGACGAGTCCCTGATCGTCGACCTCACCAAGGTGCCGGCCCACTGCGACAAGATCGTCTTTCCGGTGTCCATCCATGACGCCGATAACCGCGGGCAGAGCTTCGGCCAGGTCAGCAATGCCTTCATCCGCGTGGTGAACCAGATGGACGGGCAGGAACTCGCCCGCTACGACCTCTCCGAGGACGCTTCCACGGAGACCGCAATGATCTTCGGCGAGCTCTACCGGTACAACGGCGAATGGAAGTTCCGTGCCGTTGGCCAGGGGTACGCGTCCGGCCTGCGGGGCATCGCTCTAGACTTCGGGGTCAACGTTTCGTAAAGCCATGTAATTTCATGATGGGGTAGACAGTGATTCTGAAAACCTTCGGCTGGTCGTTCGCGATCACTGCCCTCGGTCTGGCGACGGCGGTGCTCTACGGAGGCTGGGAGGCCTTCGGGATCGTTGCGATCCTCTGCGTTCTCGAGATCTCGCTCTCCTTCGACAACGCCGTGGTCAACGCCGGAATCCTGCAGAAGATGAATGCCTTCTGGCAGAAGATCTTCCTCACGATCGGCGTGCTCATCGCCGTCTTCGGCATGCGCCTCGTCTTCCCCGTCGTGATCGTCGCCATCAGTGCGAAGATCGGCCCGATCGAGGCCGTGGACCTCGCGCTCAACGATGCGGACAGGTACCAGGAGCTGGTGACCGACGCGCACCCGTCGATCGCCGCCTTCGGTGGCATGTTCCTCTTGATGATCTTCCTCGACTTCATCTTCGAGGACCGTGACATCCAGTGGCTGCGCTGGATCGAGCGTCCGCTCGCCAAGCTCGGCAAGGTCGACATGCTGTCGGTCTGCATCGCGCTGATCATCCTGCTCATCACGTCGATGACCTTCGCGACCCACGCCCACCAGCACGGTGGCGCACACGTCGACAAGGCGCAGACGGTCCTGATCTCCGGCATCGCCGGCCTCATCACGTACCTCGTCGTCGGCGGCCTCTCCGGCTACTTCGAGAACCGGCTGGAGGAGGAAGAGGAGCGCGAGCACGAGGTCGAGGAAGAGGCCCGGCGCAGCGGCAAGAAGGTTTCCGCGGTCCAGCTCGCCGGCAAGGCCGCCTTCTTCATGTTCCTCTACCTGGAGGTCCTCGACGCGTCCTTCTCCTTCGACGGCGTCATCGGAGCCTTCGCCATCACCAACGACATCGTCCTGATGGCCCTCGGCCTCGGCGTCGGTGCCATGTACGTCCGTTCGCTGACGGTCTACCTGGTCCGCCAGGGCACCCTCGACGACTACGTCTACCTGGAGCACGGCGCCCACTACGCCATCGGCGCCCTGGCCGTGATCCTGATGGTCACCATCCAGTACGAGATCAACGAGGTCATCACCGGCCTCGTCGGCGTCGTCCTGATCGCCTGGTCCTTCTGGTCCTCCGTCCGCCGCAACAAGGCGCTCGCGGCGGCCGAAGGCGGATCGGGTTCCTCGGACGACAAGACCGAGGTGCCGTCCGGGGTGTGACGCCCCCGGCAACGAGGAACGCTTCACTGCGGGGCGGCGGGTGCACCCGCCGCCCCGCAGGCGTGCGCACGGCAATGACGATCAGTGGGGGTGAAGGCGGCATGGCCTTCTGGGACAACCTTTTTCCGGGGAGGGCGGCGCAGTTCGACTCGGGCAGCGCGGCGTCGAACGCGATCGACCTGACGAAACGGCGGCCGTCCGTCTCGCTGACCAAACAGGACGCCGCCGGCGGCAACCTGCGGGTGAACCTCTCCTGGCGGATGCGCAGCTCCGACATCGAAGGACGGTCCCGCCAGAGCGGGCGACTGCTGCGCAACCCCTCCCAGCTCTTCAAGCCCGAGGTCGTCCAGGCCCACACCCAGGGCATGGTCAACGTCGACCTCGACCTCGGCTGCCTCTACGAGCTCGCCGACGGCAGCAAGGGCGTCGTGCAGCCGCTCGGAGGCTTCTTCGGGGACCTCAACACCGCCCCGTACGTGAAGCTGAGCGGGGACGACCGCTTCGGCGGCTCCTCGGGAGAGACGATCTTCGTCAACCTGGACCACAAGGACGAGATCAAGAGGCTGCTGTTCTTCGCGTACATCTACGACCAGACGCCCGCCTTCGACCGCACCCACGCCAAGGTCACGCTCTACCCGAGCAACGGCCCCCGCATCGAGATCGAACTCGACGAGCGCGCCCCGCAGGCCCGCTCCTGCGCGGTCTTCTCGATGGACACCGTGAAGGGCGAGCTGATGGTGCGCCGCGAGGTGCGCTTCGTGTACGGCTTCCAGGCCGAACTGGACCGGCTCTACGGCTGGGGACTCCAGTGGGGGCGCGGCTACAAGACCAAGGCGTAGCGCCCTGCGGTCACGTGCGGACGAACTGCGGACCCATCGGCGGCATCCGGAACTCCGCCACCGGGTTCTGCTCCGGAGCGGCCACCGGCTGCGGATAGCCGTACGCCGGTGCCGGGGCGCTCTCCGGCCGCTGCGGATAGCCGTACGAGGGCGCCCGGTCCGGCATCGGAGGCACGGCCGGCTGCGGCGGCACGGGGCGGTGGACCACGGTCGCGTCGAGGTCGGGGGAGGCGGAACCGGTGGCGTGCGGCTCCTCGGCCGCCGCGGGCCCCTGGGCTTCGGAGGCGTCGTCGGAGCCCGGGGCGTTCGAGGCGGCCTCCTCGTCGGCGTCCTCGTCGACCGAGACGCCGAAGTCCGTGGCGAGGCCCACGAGCCCCGTCGGATAGCCCTGACCCACGGCGCGGAACTTCCAGCCGTCCCCGCGCCGGTAGAGCTCCCCGCAGATCACCGCTGTCTCCTCGCCGGTCTCCGCCGTCACGTCGAACAGGGCCAAGGGCTCCTGCTCGGGCCCGGCCGCCGCGTCGTACAGCAGGATCCGCAGGTCGGAGACGGACCGGAAGGTGCCGCCGTCGGAGGACGCCGCGACCACCACCCGGTCGACCGAGTCGTCGAGCGCGGCCAGATCGGCTTCCAGGGTGTCCGTCAGCCCGTCGGAGACCCGCTTCTTCGGCAGGTGCCGCACCAGGCCCGAGGGATGGCGCGGCTGGTTGTAGAAGACGAAGTCCTCGTCGGACCGCACACGCCCGGAAGGCCCGACGAGGAGGGCCGAGGCATCCACGTCGGGGACCCCGGGGCCCGGGGTCCAGCAGAGCACGGCCCGTACGGCCGCGGTGTCGAGAGGGACGTTGGAGCCCTTCAGCATCGCGTGCGTCATGACCGCAATCCTGCCCTCCCGCCCGACCCGCGGACAACGCGGGGGCACCATCGAAGGTGGGAAGGGGAGACGGATGCTGACGAGTTACCTGAATGTCATGCATGGAGGGAACTACGGACACCCGCACCTACGTACTATTACCGGCCACATCTCATCAGGGCCTGGAGAGGCAGACGGGGGCTTTACATGCGTCATTTCGGGCACCTCCCGCCCGCTGTGCGGGCAGGACTGTTCCACCGCGAGCCGGCCGAGTTCACGGCCGACTCGCCCGCCCGTACGCTTGCCGTGGCCCTGGGGGCCACCCTCTACAGCCCGGCCACCCGGCCCCAGCTCGCCGACGCCGTCCGCAAACAAGCCCGGCGCGGAGTGGTCTCCATGGTCCTCTGCCTGGAGGATTCCATCAGCGATGCCGAGGTCGAGACGGGCGAGGCCAACCTCGTCCGGCACTTCGCCGACCTCGCGGCCGGAGCCGCGGCCGACGCCACCCCGCTGCCCCTGCTCTTCATCCGGGTCCGGGAACCGCACCAGATCACCGACCTCGTCGACCGCCTCGGCGACTCGATCGGGCTGCTGTCCGGATTCGTACTTCCCAAGTTCACCGAGCACCGTGGACGCCCCTTCCTCGAAGCGCTCACCCAGGCCGAGCAGACGAGCGGCAGGCCCCTCTTCGCCATGCCCGTCCTCGAGTCCCCCGAGCTCCTCCACCTGGAGACCCGGGCCGAGACCCTCGCCGGGATCGCTTCGATCACCAACAAGTACCGCGACCGCGTCCTCGCCCTCCGCCTCGGCGTCACCGACTTCTGCTCCGCCTACGGGCTCCGCCGCTCGCCCGACATGACGGCCTATGACGTCAAGATCGTCGCGAGCGTGATCGCCGACGTCGTCAACGTCCTCGGTCGTTCCGACGGCACCGGCTTCACCGTCACCGGACCCGTCTGGGAGTACTTCCGCCCCGGCGAGCGCATGTTCAAGCCCCAGCTGCGCCGCAGCCCCTTCCTGGAGGGCAGCGCCGAAGACCTCCGCACCGCCCTCATCGAGCACGACCTCGACGGACTGCTCCGCGAGATCGAACTCGACCGGGCCAACGGCCTCCTCGGCAAGACCTGCATCCACCCCACCCACGTGGTGCCGGTGCACGCCCTCTCCGTCGTCAGCCACGAGGAGTGGAGCGACGCCCAGGACATCCTCCGACCCGAACGGGACGGGGGCGGAGTGCTTCGCTCCGCGTATACGAACAAGATGAACGAGGTGAAGCCGCATCGCGCGTGGGCCGAGCGCACCCTCCTGCGCGCCGAGGCCTTCGGCGTCGCCAGGGAGGACGTCGGCTTCGTGGATCTGCTCACCGCCGGGCTCGCCGGCTGACGAAGGGACATCGACGACGTGGTGTGGACCGGAACGTGGGTCGCGGAGCGACTGGGCGTCGAACTGATCGGCGACGAGGCGCTACCGGCCCTGTTGGGCCTCGCACTGCGCCGCAACCCCAAACGCGCGCACCTGCTGGTCTCCAGCGTGCTCGGCAAGCACGTGCCGCAGCGCCCCTCCGTCGTGTACGGCTCCGGCCTCGACCTCGGCCGGCGCGTCCGCGAACTCCTCGGCGACGAGGAGGCCGCCCGGTCCGTCGTCCTCGGCTACGCGGAGACCGCCACCGCCCTGGGACACGCCGTCGCCGACGGCCTCGGCCCCGCCCCCTACCTCCACTCCACCCGGCGACCGGTGGCCGGCGCCGTCCGCGCGGGCGGCTTCGAGGAGTCCCACTCCCACGCCACCTCCCACCTGCTGCTCCCCGAGGACCCGGAGCTCCTCGCGGGCAACGGGCCGCTGGTCCTCGTCGACGACGAGTTCTCCACCGGCAACACCGTCCTCAACACCATCCGCGCCCTGCACGGGGACCACCCGCGGGAGCGGTACGTCGTCGTGGCCCTCGTCGACATGCGGTCCGCCGCCGACCACGACCGCCTGGACGCCTTCGCGACCGAGATCGGCGCCCGCATCGACCTGATCGCCGGTGCGGCCGGCACGGTCCGCCTCCCGGACGGCGTCCTGGAGAAGGGCCAGGCCCTGGTGGCGGAACACGAAGGCGCACCCGGGACCCACGCCCCCGCACGAGCACCGGAGACCGGCCCCGCCGGGGACGTCCCGGGCCTTCCCGCAGCACCGCCCCCCGAGCCCCTCCCACCGGCGTCCCGGGGGCCGCACGTGCGGGTGGAGCTCGGATGGCCCGGGGGGCTGCCCGACGGCGGCCGGCACGGCTTCACGACCGAGCACCGGGAACGCCTGGAGACGGCCCTGCCCGCCATGGCGGACACGATCGCCCTGGCCCTCCCGCCGGCGGCACGCCCCGCAGGCCCCCGGCCCCGCGTCCTCGTCCTCGGCTGCGAGGAACTGATGTACGCGCCGCTGCGCCTCGGCACCGCCCTGGAGGACGCCGGCCACGACGTCCGCTACTCCACCACCACCCGCTCGCCCGTCCTCGCCGTGGACGACCCCGGCTACGCGATCCGCACCCGGATCGTCTTCCCCGCCCACGACGACCCCGCGGACGGCCCCGGCGAGCGCTACGCCTACAACGTGGCGGGCGCCGGCTTCGACGCCGTCGTGCTCGTCGTCGACTCCGCCGCCGACACCCCGTTCCTCCACGCGGCGGACGGCCTGCTGGCCCGACTCGCCGCGCACGTTCCGCACGTCGTGCTCGCCGTCGTCCCCTCGTACGTGCCCCGGGGCACCGGAGCGCCCGAGGCGCCCGACACCCCCGAAGCTCCCGAAGCTCCCGAAAGGAGCTCCATGCTGCCCGAGCCCCTCCGCGGCCCCGCCTTCTCCTCGTACGCCCCCGAAGAGGTCGGCTGGCTGCTCCAGGACCTCTCGGACGTCGAACTCGAAGCCCCCACCGAGGAACGCGAGGAGGCCATCCAGAGCGGCGGCGCCCACTACGCCGAATCGCTCCCCGTCGAGTACCAGCCCAGCGCCCGCTACCAGGAGCTCTTCCGCACAGCCCTGGAAAGCTCCGCCACACGGATGGCGCGCGCCGTCGGCACCGTCACCGAAACCGTCCTCGCCGAACGCTCCCCCCGGCCCGTGCTCGTCTCCCTCGCCCGTGCCGGCACCCCCGTCGGCGTCCTCATGCGCCGCTGGGCGCAGGCCCGGCACGGCCTCGACCTCCCGCACTACGCCGTCTCCATCGTCCGCGGTCGCGGCATCGACGCCAACGCGCTGCGCTGGCTCGCCGCCCACCACGACCCCACCGACGTCGTCTTCGTCGACGGCTGGACCGGCAAGGGCGCCATCACCCGCGAACTCGCCGAAGCGATCGGCGGGTTCGCGGGCTTCGACCCGGAGATCGCGGTCCTCGCCGACCCCGGCTCCTGCGTCCGCACCTACGGCACCCGCGAGGACTTCCTCATCCCCTCCGCCTGCCTCAACTCCACCGTCTCCGGACTGATATCGCGCACCGTCCTCCGCTCCGACCTCGTCGGACCGAACGACTTCCACGGCGCCAAGTTCTACCGCGAGCTCGCCGGAGCCGATGTCTCCCGGGCCTTCCTCGACGCCGTCGCCGACCGCTTCGACGAGGTCGCCGCGGCCGTCGACACGGACGTCAAAGAACTCCTGGCCACCGACCGCACCCCCACCTGGGAGGGCTGGGCGGCCGTCGAGCGGATCAGCGAGGAGTACGGCATCCACGACGTCAACCTGGTCAAGCCGGGCGTCGGCGAGACCACCCGCGTCCTGCTGCGCCGCGTCCCCTGGAAGATCCTCGCCAAGCGGGGCGCCGGCGCCGACCTCGCACACGTCCGCCTGCTCGCCGAACAACGCGGCGTACCCGTCGAAGAGGTCGACCACCTCCCCTACAGCTGCGTGGGACTCATCCACCCCCAGTACACGAAGGGCGCGACGGGCGCCGACGGGAAGGCGGTGGCGTCCCAGTGAGCACCCCCACGCACGCCCGGACCCTGGTCGCGAGCGACCTCGACCGCACCCTCATCTACTCGTCCGCGGCCCTCGCCCTCGGCATGCCCGACACCCAGGCGCCCCGACTGCTCTGCGTCGAGGTGCACGAGTCCAAACCGCTCTCCTACATGACCGAGCAGGCGGCGGACCTCCTCGCGCGACTCACCGACGAGACCGTCTTCGTCCCCACCACGACGCGCACCCGCAAGCAGTACCAGCGCATCCAACTCCCGGGCACCGCACCGGCGTACGCGATCTGCGCCAACGGCGGACACATCCTCGTCGACGGCGTCCCCGACCAGGACTGGCACGCCACCGTCCTGCGCAGGATCGCCGACGCATGCGCCCCGCTCTCCGAGATCCGCGCCTACCTGACCGCCACCACGGACCTCTCCTGGGTGCGCAAGCACCGGGTGGCCGAGGACCTGTTCGCCTATCTCGTCGTCGAGCGGGAACGACTTCCCGGCGACTGGCTGGACCGCTTCGACGGCTGGGCGGGCGACCGCGGCTGGACGGTCTCCCTCCAGGGCCGCAAGGTCTACGCCGTTCCGAAGCCGCTCACCAAGAGCGCGGCCGTCCGCGAAGTCGCCCGCCGAACCGGCGCCACCCTCACCCTGGCAGCCGGCGACTCCCTCCTCGACGCCGATCTCCTGCTCGCCGCCGACCGGGCCTGGCGCCCGGGCCACGGGGAGCTCGCCGACAGCGACTGGACCGCACCCCACCTCGACGTCCTCGCCGAACGCGGAGTGGCGGCGGGGGAGGAGATCCTCCGCCGCTTCCGGGCCGCAGCCGCCGCCTGAACCGGGCTCAGCCGCAACAACCCCCACCGCAACAACCGCCACCACCACCGCCGCCACCCGCGCTCCGCGCGGGCGCGGCGGTGCTTCCGCCGACGGCCACGGCCGACAGCAACTTCACGGTGTCGTCGTGACCGGCCGGGCAGTCGGCCGGAGCGGAGGACTCGGCCATGGGACGGCTGAGCTCGAAGGTGTCGCCGCAGGTGCGGCAGCGGTATTCGTAACGAGGCATGCCACCAGGCTAGCGGCGCGGGCCCTCCGACAGCAGGGCCCGGCCCCGTCCTCAGTGCCCCGGACCGGAGCCCCGTTCCTCCCGGATCTGGCCGACGACCCGCGAGACCGTGGCACGCACCGCCTCCAGCTCGCCCAAGAAGTGCCAATAGTCGGGATGGCGCCCCTCCAGCCCCTCCACCGCCCGGTCGATCCGGGCGACGGCGTCGTCAAGGGGCCGGGCATGGCGCGGATCGGGAGTGTTCCGCCCCGCCATCGCGAGCCGCTGGGCGTCCCGCACCGCGAACCGGGTGCGGTCGATCTCCGCCTTCGGATCCTTCGCGACGGCGTCCAGACGGCGCAACCGCTCCCCGGCGGCCGAGACGGCCTCGTCGGTCGAGTCCAGCAGCGCACGGACCGTGGCGAGCAGCGACGTCGCATCGGGCCAGCGCTGCTCGGCCCGCGCCTGCCCGGCCTCCGCCAACCGCTCCCCGGCCTGCCGAAGGGACGCGGCGGCCTGCTCGGGAACCTGCTGGAGGTCCTGCCAACAAGCCGCCGAGAAACGCCGCCGCAGCTCGGACAGGACGGGCTCGACGCCCCCCGTCCGGGTGGTCAGCGCCTCGGTACGGGTACGCAGCGAAACCAGGCGCCGGTCGATCTCGGCGGCCCGCTCGGGCAGCCGCTCGGCCTCGGCCCGCACCGCCTCGGCGGCCCGCAGCACCCGATCGGCCCGCTGCAGGGTCTCGGCCACACCGTGCTGCCCCGCCCCCTCGTTGAGCCGGGTCAACTCGGGCCCCAGCTGGGCGAGGCGCAGGGCGAGGTCATCGGCGCGCAGCCCGCCCTCCCGCACCGCATCGAGGGCGCCGCTCGCACCCCGCAGTGCCTGACGGGCCCGCTCCACGGCCGGCGCGAGCCGGGCGAGCTGCGTCTCGGCCCGCCCGAGGAGCGGCCCGAGCCCCTCCTCGAACCGGTCCAACTCGCCCTTGACCCGGTCCAGCTCCTCCTTGGCCCGGGTCAGCTCGGAGCGGGCCCGACCGGCCGTGGCCGCGTCCAGCTCGTCCCGGTCGAGGTCGTGGGCGTCGACGGCGGAGATGTATGCGTGGCTGACCTCGTCGATCCGCCTCCCGAGGGCCTCGAAGCCCTCGACGGCACGACGGGCCTCGGGCGAACCGTCCACGGCAGTGATCGTCTCGATGGAGATGCGCAAGCCGCGCTGCGCGGTGTCCAACTCGTAGAAGGCGGCAGCGGCGGCGTCCTTGGCGGCCTGCGCCTCGGCCCGCTGTCCCTCACCGCGCCCGCCGAACCAGCGCCGGGTGCCGCCGCCCGCGAAGGACTGCGGCAACAGCGCACCCACCAGGAGCGGCAGCGCCCACGCCAGCCGGAACGTGGAGGAAATCCTGGGCGTCGCACTGCCCCTTGCGTCGCTCGCCGCCACGTACCTCTCCCGTGCTGTGTCCGTCGTGCCCGGTCCGGTTCATTCTCCCACCCGGTGAGGACGAACACACGGGCCGGTCAGTTCACCGTCCGGGCGGTGACGTCGCCGTTGTTGCTCCGCAGGTTCACGGAGCGCCCGCTGCCGTCGCCGCGGGGCACGCCGAGACGGACGCGACCGTTGCCGCTGCTGCCGGACACCTCGTACACGGCCGTGGGCAAGCCCACCGTGACGTCGCCGTTGTCGGTGACGACGTCGACCGCGCGGGGAACGGCCCCGAGGGTGATCCGTACGTCACCGTTGCCGGACCGGACCGGACCGGACCGGGCCGTGACCCGGGGCGCGGTGACGGAGCCCTCGACCACGACGCTCCCGTTGTCGCTGCCGAGGTCGAGGTCCGCGCTCGCTCCGACCACCCGCACGTTCCCGTTGCCGGACCGCACCTTCAACGGCGTGCTCAACCCTTCGGCCACCACGCCACCGTTGTCCTCCTCGACGGTGACGGTGACCCTGCGGGGCACCTGGATCCGGTGCACGGCCGCACAACTGGCGGCGACCGCGTCGCAGACCACCCGCAGCGTGAGCCGCCCGTCCACCAGCTTCCAGCTGGCCTCGGGCCCCGACCCCATGAACACCCACCCGTCGACCTGCCGCTCCACCCGCACCTCGTCGATGTCGGCGGGCGCGATCACCAGCTTGGAATCGTCCGAGTCGATGGTGAGCGCCCCACCGGCGAACGCGAACGCCTTCCGCTCCACCGGAGCCCTCTGCGCATCGGCACCTCCACAACCGGCGACCGCGACCACGGCGATTCCGGAAGCGAGCAGTGTGACAAACGCACGGCGGCGTACGGTCATGACGATCAAACCCCCAGGGACGGCACCAACGGTCCCCCCCGAACGTAGGGCCCCGCTACCCCCCGTCACCACGGTGCGACCCACCGCCCCGAAGGTGGGGCCACCCCCACCCCCCGCCCCACCGAAGACCTCCCTGTGCCGCATCCCCCCGCGGGCCATGTACGCTGTTGTCCCTTCCACGGGTGCGTAGCTCAGGGGTAGAGCGCTGCTCTTACAAAGCAGATGTCGGCGGTTCGAAACCGTCCGCGCCCACCAGTAGGTCGTACGACAAAGGCCCAGGTCACCGGTACTGAACCGGGGGCCTGGGCCTTGTTCGTTCTTTGGGCGGGGAAGCGGGGGAGGGGCGTCGTGCCAGTTACGTGCCAGATGACTCGTCGGACTCCGCAGGCCGGACCTTTTTGATCTGCTCGTCGACATGGTCGGCGATCGCCTGGTCACGACCGTTCACCAGGTGCTGATAGATCAGCGCGGCCCGCACCGACGAGTGCCCCATCCGCTGCATCAGCTCACGCGTCGTGGCGCCGCCGGTCGCGGCGAGGGTGTTCCCGGTGTGGCGCAGATCGTGGAAGTGGACGTCTCGGAGGCCGGTGGCCTTCAGGGCCCGCAGCCACAGCCGGCGGAAGTTGTTCCGGCGCAGCTGCCCGCCGCGGGCTCCGGTGAAGACCAGCCCCGTCCGACCGGGCTCGGCATAGACGGCGAGATGAGTGGCAAGGACTTCCGCTAGCGAGGCCGGGAAGGCGACAGTGCGCACACCGGCCGCGCTCTTGGGCGTCTTGACCAGGATGCCGTCGGTACGGGTCTCGGCCAGGGAACGCCGTACTGCGACGGTTCGCCGGTCAAGGTCGACGTCATGCCGTTGAAGCGCGGCGAGCTCCCCGAAGCGGAGCCCGGTGAAGGCTGCCAGCAGGATGAACACCCGGAAGCGCGCCGGCACGGCGTCGGCGAGCTGAAAGACCTCGGTGACGTCGAGGAACGGCCGCTCGGCCGTCTTGGCCGCTCCGGCACCCTTGATGCGGCAGGGGTTGCGCTGGATCAGCTCGTCGTCGACCGCGGTGTTCATGATGGCGCGGAGGATCTGGTACGCCTTGGCGACCGTCGGCTCGCCGACACCCGACTCCAGGAGGCCGGCACGCCAGCGACGGATCTGGGGTGTGGTGATCTCACTCAGGACCACCTCCGCGAAGGTCGGCAGGATGTGGAGGCGCAGCGCGCTGCCGTTGCGTTCGCGGGTGGTCGCGGCATAGTCGCGCTCCTTGAACCAGGCGTCGGCGTACACCCCGAAGAGAACCTTGTCGTCCGGGTTCTTCCACTTGCCGTCGATGATCTCCGCTTCCTTGCGGACGAGCCACCGATCGGCGTCGGTCTGCGAGGCGAACGTCTCGGGAGCCGATCGCGTGATCCCGTCGGGTCCCTGATAGCGAGCCTGGAACCGTCCTGACGGCAACTTGCGTACGGCACCGAAGCGTCGCCGCTTTCCCTTGCCGTTCGCCATCAGGCCACCGCCGCGAATCGTCGACGAGTAGTGATCGGCTGGACGGTATGGGCGACAACGAATTCCTCCAAGGCCCGCTCAGGAATGCGGACATGCCGCCCCACCTTGACGAAGGCGATCCGGCGCTCGGCGATGAGCCGACGCGGAAACCTCTCGGTGGTGCCGAGGAGTTCGGCGGCCTGGCCCACGGTCAGCAGTCGGTCGGTCATGCGGGTGCTCCCTCCAGGGCGAGTTGGTCGCGTAGGGCTTCGCGGGCGGTTTCGCGGTTGAGCTGGATGTCCCGGGCGATGGAGGCGGCGAGGGCGGCCTCACCAGGGGAGTGGCCTTGGCCGACGTAGGACCAGGAGGTGAGGACTAGGACGGTGTCCGGCTCGATGTCGTCGAGGCCGCGGGCGGTGCGATCTTGGGCGGCGCGGTAGTCGGCGCGGGTCTGGCGGAGCTCGCTCAGAGTGGTGGAGTACTGGCGGGACTTGGTGGAGAAGTGGCCGCGGAATCCGAGCATGTGAGCCCAGGCGAGGAGGCGGCGGTCGGGGTAGAGCGGGTCGAGGTCGAAGCAGGCTTCGACGAGGCGGCGAGTGTGGTCGGGGACGCCGAGGAGGACCAGGGCCTCACGGTTGCCGATGCGGCGGTCGAGGCTGCCGGTGGTCTCGGCGGCCTTAGTGGCGTACTTGGCGATGTAGGAGGCGACGGCCTGTTCGGTGATGTCGGAGCCGTCACCGAAGGCTTTGACGGGCCGGATGTCGAGCTGGGTGCCCCAGCGGAGGCGACGTAACGGCTGATGGCCAGTGGCGGGGACGGTGACGGTCGTGTACGCGTGGGTGGCGGCGGCGCGGATGGCGTCGGTGAGGTGTTCGGTGGTCGCCCACGACGGCGGCGGGGAGTCGGGGCCGTCTGGGCCGTCGATGCGGACGACGGAGTGGAAGTGGACGGCGCCCCGCTTCTGGAACTCGGCGACCTTCCCGTACGAGATGCGGGCGACTTCCTTCAGCTCCCTCTGCGAGAGGCCGGCCACGGCGGCGATCTCCCGGCGGAGGCGAGTAGTGAACCGCTGCCAGAGCTGCCCGGCGTGGTTGTTGAAGAGGACGGCGGCGGCGTAGTCGTACGAGTTGGGGTCGAGCGGCGTGCCAAGGGCAGCATCGTCCTCGGAGTGGCGGGCGCCGCAGCGACAGGGCCGGGTGCCGGGACGGTTGTGGACCGGTCCGAAGGACGGGGCGGTGAGAGTAAGGAACACGCGGGGGTGATCGCGGACGGTGGCGGGGATGTCCCGGCGGGCGTCTCCGGCGAGGCCGGCGCGGATGAGGTGGAAGGTGTCGCCCGCGTACGTCCAGGCGCAGGCGGGGCAACGGGAGGCTCGGCGGTTGCCGCAGGCGATCCGGAGCCGTGCGCCCGGTTCGGCGTCGGTGGAGTATCGGTGGAGGGTCTCGCCGGTGGTCTTGTCCCGGGCGAGGGTCCAGCCCTGGAGGTGGATGGGGTGGGAGCAGCCGCCGGTGCGGTGGATCTGCTCCTTCCAGCGGTCGAAGCCGGGAGCCCCGGCCACCAGGAGCATGTCGCCCAGGGTGGCGGTGTCGAATCCCGCCGACGAGGCAGCTGGGACGGTCATCATGGAGTGCTTCCTTCTGGTTCTGCGAGCTGGGTGGGAGCAGGGCTTCCGGGCGGCGGAGACTTGGCGGTTGAGCCGCCCGGAGGCCCGACTAGCGGCGCCGGTGCTGGCCGTTGAGGAGCGAGCGCACGACGACGGCGCACACGGCGACCGAGGCGGCGCTGACGGCGACAGCGAGGAGCATGGACACCAGAACCGTGCCGACGACCAGGACAGCTCCGACGCCGCCGGCGACGGCCACGGCCAGGCCGGCCGGGGTGAGGCGCACGGCGGAGGAGTGCGCCGGGCTGGGACCAGGGGCCGGGGCGGGGTGATGGTTGCAGGCCGCCGGCTCGATGTCGGCCGACGAGGTCTGCTGGACGAGCGGGGTGACGATGCCGGTCGGGAGCGGGTTGACCGGGATGCGCGGCTGGAACATGACGGTTCTCCCTACTTGCTGATCGTGGTGTCGATGAGAGGGGCGAGGACGCTGTCGGCGAGCAGGTAGCCGCCGAGGAGGATCACGGCGACGAGCCACCAGGGCGGGCGGATGAGCTTGATGCCGAGACCGCCGACGACGATCAGGGCGAGCCAGAGCGGGACGTCCATGACGGGGTTTCCTTCGAGGTCAGCGGGGCTTGCAGCGGTGGGTGCGGGCGGCGAGCTGGGCGGCCGAGGAGCTGGAGTACTCGGCGGACCAGCCGCATCCGTCGGACGTGCACACGGAGGCGTACTTGGTGCGGCCGTGGCGATCGCGGTGGGTGCCGATCTGCACCGGACCGATCCGCATCACGGAGTGGAAGTGGTCGCGAGCGGCCATTGCTCAGGCCTCGCCGGTGAAGTCGTCGGCGTGGTCGATGAGCCACTGACGGATCTCGGCCGACTCGAACTCATCGGCGGCCGTGATCACCGGCTCTGCGGTGGCCATGGCCTCCACCAGGCGGTTGTTCCGGGTCAGCTCGGCGGAGCGCTCCAGGGCGCGCCGGGTCGAGTCACGCATGGTCGATCTCCTTCTCAGGCGAGTTGGGCGGCGATGGCGTTGGCCATCGGGGGCGGGACGCCGAGGCGGGCGCGCAGGGTGTCGGCGTCGATCGGGTAGCCGGTGCGGGCGCGGTAGTCGTCAGCGACCTTCCGGGCGTGAGCGACGAGCGCCGGCGGTACCGAGATGGGGGCGGGGTCGGGCTCTGGTGCGGGTTCCGGGATCGGCTCCGGTGAGGGGAGGGCCGGTGCGGCGTCGATCTCCGGCGCAGGCTCGGCTACGTCATCCCGCTCGATGACGGCTTCCACGGCTGAGGGTTGCTCGGTGGTCGTGTCGGGTTCGGCAGGCGCCACCGGATGCCCAGGCGAGTGGACAAGGAGTGTGCCGCCGAGGAACGCGAGGGCGGGCCAGCCCGCGACGAGGATGCGCAGCCAGGCGGGAACGTGGCCGAGGTCGAGAAGCCCGGCGGTGGCGACGTTCGCACCGAGCGACGCTGCCAAGGCGACCATGAACCACGTCCAGGCCGAGCGGGCAGGCACACCGGCAGCCCGCGAGGTCCGCAGCCGATGCCAGGCGGCGACGAGCAGGAGGTCCACGGAGACCGGGTAGGCCCAAGCCTTCCAACCGGACTGTCCGGCAGCCGCAGCCAGGTCGTGGAGGTGAGCGAAGGACAGGGCGCCGGCGATCACGGCTTGTATGAGGACGGCGTCCGGTCGGCGGATGGGACGCATCGGGGGGTCCTCCTTCCGGTTTCGGGCATGGGCGGGGTAGGGACCTGGCGTGAAGCGGTCACGCCGCCGTGGAGCGAGGGGATTCAGGCGATCGCAGGAGCCGTGACGGTCGAGGGTGCCGCGGCTTTGCCCAGGGGCGGCAGGACGGGCCGGAAGGCGTCCAGCGCGGGGATCTCGGGCGTGCGGTGAGCGTGGGAGTTCGCGATGTTCACGGCCCGCCGGAGCGTGAGGTGGGGAGTACGGATACGGACCCACCCACCGGAGGAGTCGCCGGCGACAGCGGTGCCGGGCCGGTCGGTGCGGATCTGGACCGTGGCGAGGACGGCGTCCGGGGCGATGTCGCCAAAGGCCATGTTGGCGGAGGTTTCGTCGTTGACGCGGTGAGCGGTCCGGCCGGTGAGCTGGGCACGGAGCATGGTGATGCCCTTGCCGAGCTCGGAGCCGAAGCGCTGCCCGCAGATCTCCAGGTAGATGCCGGCAGCGCGGCCGAGCTGGGCGAGCCGGACGAGGGAGGTGATGATCCGATCCCGCCGCTTCTCCTCCTCCTTCGTGGCGAAGAGAGCGAGTTCGGCGACCTCATCGACCAGGAGCACGATCGGGTTCGGTCGCAGGTGATCGGGCAGGTCCCAGATGTCGGCGGTGATCTCCGCATCCGGCAGGTCCGCACTCAATCTCTGCTCGCGGCGGATCAGTTGGTAGACGTCCTCCATGTGCTCGACGAGGGTGTCGAGGAGGTCGGCGGCGGCGTCAGGGTTGTCGGCTATCGCGGTGAACCGCCGTGCGAGCGGGGCGAGTTCGACTCCCTGCTTGCAGTCGATCCCGACGAGGGCGACATCCAGCATGGCGAGCGCGGCGACGAGGTTGCGCTGATAGACGGACTTCCCGGACTGGGTGGCACCGACGTTCAGTGCGTGCGGGGTCTGGCGGTAGTCGCGGTAGTAGACCTCCCCGTCCTCCCGCATGGCGACCGGAACGCGCATCACCCCAGCACGGGCAGCCGCGGGCATCTGGACCCGCTTGAGGACGTCGTATCCGGTCATCCGCAGCTCGACGACACCCGAGCGGACCTCCCGGGTGGTGACGTTCTGCATGACGAACGAGTGCCGCAGCCGGTCCGAGGCGGCGGAGAAGTCGAACGCATCCTGACCGGGCCGCAGCTTCACCCGCAGCACGAGCCCGGTACGCGTCGGCCGCAGCCGCAGGATCCGGGGCGCCCGCGAGTCGGGAACGGGCCGGC
The DNA here is from genome assembly GCF_042743065.1 of Streptomyces sp. NPDC058872. NCBI lineage: Bacteria > Bacillati > Actinomycetota > Actinomycetes > Kitasatosporales > Streptomycetaceae > Streptomyces > Streptomyces sp. NPDC058872. The sequence goes on along the minus strand of NZ_JBHYMK010000018.1, from coordinate 65,954 downwards.
CAGTCATCCGGGCCAGCGCCAGGCGCCAGCGCGAGGGCGGGACGGTCAGCCCACACGCGTCCATGACCGACGCGTACCGGGCAAGGATCCGCACCACCGCGAAGACGACACCAAAACTCATCCAGTACCAGGCCGGACGCTGCCACCGCAGCAGCAGCGCGACCGTGGCCACCAGCGCGAGGGTGACCGTTAAGGCGGTCACGGGTCAGCCGACCTTCGCCGCGGCGAGCGAGGTGACGGCGACGGCGCGGAAGCTGATGCCGTGGCGCTTCTGGCCGTTGAACTCGTTCTCCCACGGCCGGGCGACGACGCCGGTCAGGGCGACCGGGGTGCCCATGGACAGCTCCTCGGAGATGCCGGTCTTGGGCACGGTCAGGTTGAGGATCTCGGCGTTGCCGTCCATGACGAACATGACGTCGACCGTCATGAGCGGGGCACCGGTGTCCCGGTCGGTGGCGATCTCGCCGGTCTGGCGATTGGCGATCTTCGGGGCCGGGGGCTGGGCCACCATCACCATCGCGGCGGAGGTATCGACGGGGATCTGACGCACAGTGGATCACTCCTCTATAGAGGTTGGACTCCTTCACTCCTGTATAGGAGTGACATGAAGAAGAGTGCACCACTCCTGTACATGAGTCAACCCGCCACGGTAAGAAACCGCAGCGGGCTGAGGGGAGTTGAGCGAGCGTCAGTCGGTCGCAGGGATCCGGTACTGGAAGACGAACTGGTCAGCGGCCATGAGGGTGTCGCAGACCTCCACGACGCGGCCCTTCGTGGTCACCGCATCCCGCACCAGCTGAATCACGGGGGCGCCAGGACTCAGAGCCAACTCGGACGCCTCCGCCTTCGCGGCCGGCCGAGCCTGGAGGGTCTCCACGTACTCGGCGAAGGTGTGACCGTGGTCTTCGAGCCGGGCGTAGATGCCACCCGGGCCGGGGTTCTCGGCGAACAGCTCGGGGATGTCCTTCACCACGTCCCACGGCAGGTACGACGAGGCGGTCTCGACGGGCGTCCCGTTCCGGAAGTACAGCCGACGGCGCGCGAGCACCTGCGTCCCCACCTCGACACCAAGCCGCTCAGCGATGTCCGCGGGCGCCTCCATGGGCCCGATGTAGAGAACGCTGACCTTGGCCGTGGCGCCGGACTGCTCGGACTCGGCGAGGTAGGCCGCCTTACCGCCCCGCCGGTGAGAAGCGCGGAACCGATCCGAAGACCGAAGCCGCACGGGAGGCCGGTCCTTCACAATCGACCCCTTGCCGTGCCGGGTCTCGACGAGCCCACTGGCCCGCACCTCGATCATGGCCTTCCGAATGGTCCCACCGGCGACCCCGTACCGCTCGACGAGCTCGGACTCGCTGGGCACCATGTCACCGGCGTTGAGTACGCCGGACCGGATCTGCTGAACGATCTCGTCGGCGATCTGCACGTACCGAGGTACGGCCCTGCCGGCTCCTGCTGGAGTTCCCACGGTCCTACCCACTCTCCTATGCTCCTGTACATGAGTAACGGGAGCGCGGGAACAAAGTCAACGCCACTCCACTCGGTGTCCGTGGCCGGGGCGGTGGTGCGCGAAGACGGCCGCCTCCTGGCCATCCGCCGAGCGGACAACGGCACGTGGGAACTCCCTGGCGGAGTCCTCGAACTCACCGAGGCCCCGGAAGCGGGCGTCGCCCGGGAGGTCCTGGAGGAGACGGGCATCCATGTCGAGGTGGACGAGCTGACGGGCGTGTACAAGAACACGACCCGCGGCATCGTCGCCCTGGTCTTCCGCTGCAAGCCCTCCGGCGGCACCGAGCGAACCTCAGCCGAGTCCACCGCGGTCGACTGGCTGACGCCGGCCGAGGTCGAGGAGCGCATGGCCGAGGTCTACGCGATCCGCCTCCTGGACGCCCTGGACGGAAACGGCCCCCACGTCCGAAGCCACGATGGCCGCCACCTCTTGGGCACGTCCGCATGACCGGCGCGAAGCCCATCAGCGAGTGGCACGACGTCTATGACTTCCTGGACCAGGTCCGCATACGGCCGGGGATGTTCGTGCGCGCCGGTTCCCGCCTGGAGCTCCAGGCAATGCTGTACGGCTACCGAGTCGCATCCGAGATCCACGGCCCCCAAGCCATGACGGACTTCGAGCACCAGGGCCTGTTCGCCGAGTGGCTGTGGCCGCGACTTGGCCACACGTACGCCAGCCCATTGGGGTGGGCGATCGAGATCACGAAGGCCGCGGAAGCAAGCGACAGGGCAGGCATCGACCTGTTCTTCGACCTGCTGAGCGAGTTCAAAGCGGAGCGAAGCCCGCAAGCGCGGTAAGACTTTCTCTACTTCATCAAGGCACCCGCCGCGCACGGCGCGGCGCGCGCGGCCCGTCGCCCGGGCCTGCGCTCCTGTCTCCGCCCCGCTCCAGCCCGGCCGCCGTCCGCACGCCTGACAGCTCGGGTTGATGGGTGACGAACCCACGACGTGGCCGAGGCGGTACGCGAGTGCGGCTCAGGGCGATGCCTCCGGCGGGGGCGCTCAAACTCCGGGATGGAGGGGGCTTCATGGGCGGGTGCCGGCCCGTGGGTTGTTGAGGTGGGGGACTCCCATCCCGTCTGCCGTCGACCCAGGCAGAGCCGAGCAGACACGGCACCGGGCGTCCAGGTCGTTCGTACAGTGGCGCGCTCCACCTGGACGCCCGGCACCGCGCCTGCTCCACGGTGTGTGGGTCGACGACAGACGGGATGGGAGTTGGGGTAAGTGGTGGGCGAAGATCCGGCATCCGGTGTAGGTAGCGATCCCGGGGCTGATTCATAGTCTCGGCGGCTTCGAGAACCTGCAGGGCACAGTGGGGCATCGAGGTCGTCCACCACATCAGGGACACGACCTTCACCGATGACGCATCCAAGATCCGGACCGGGCACGGACCGGAGAACATGGCCACCCTGCGCAACCTCGCGATCAACACCCTCCGCCACGCCGGCCACCGCAGCATCGCCGCCGAACTCCGAGAGATCTCCCACGCGCCATTCACCCGCCCACTCGACCTGCTCGGACTGCCCCTGACCTGCACCGCAACATGATCAACCAGACAATGAATCAGCCCTGCCCTGACATCACGGAGCGCAACTCTCCCCATCTCCAGGTATGTTGACTGCTGACTCTGCCGATCGATCACGGATGAGTGAGGGAGGAGCGCATGTTGGAGGGGGACTCCATGGGCCTCCAAGGGGAGTTAGTAAAGCTTTACGCGGCCGCGAATACCCCTGGGTTCTCAGTGTTGGCCAAGAAGCTCAGCGTTGACCGCGAAACCGTCGCCGCCTGGATGAAGGGTGACCTATCGGAACCCGATCGAATGATGGAATTCATCCATCTACTTTCGGAACTTTCTGGGTGTTCTTCCCTTCCGGCAATGAGAGAGTTGCGGGAGCTCCAGACGCGGAGCGAGTCAAGGGAGGAGCCGCCTCTCGGATCCCTTCTTGAATGGAAGTTCGGAGCTGCAATTCTTGTCGGCGTGCACTCATATGCGCACCTCGGAAACCGGCCGGCGATTTCAAACAATCTCGCACGAATGCGAGACATCTTAACCTCTCCAGTCGTCGGGATCCCCGAGGATCGATGCATCGTACTAGAGAATCCAACGGATGCCCGCACCATTCTCGAAATACTGGATGAGACGGCTCGCTCCAACCCCAGTTCACTTTTCTTCTATTACGCGGGGCACGGGACACCACATCCGACCACTGGGCGACTCCTCCTCTCGCTCTCTAATTCCCGACCACACGCCTACTATACCTACCTAAAATTCGACGATTTGCGGGAACAGATCGCTGAATCAGGTGTAGGGCGTCGCCTGGTCGTACTCGATAGTTGCTACAGCGGATCGGGACTCGACAGTCTCGCTACGTTCGACTCCGGACTTATGGCCATCAAGGGAAGTTACGTGATGGCTTCATCTGGGGCAACGGAGGAATCCCTGGCACCCCAGGGCTCCACTTATACAACCTTCACCGGTGAATTCCTACGCTTGCTAGAAGATGGCGTACCGGGTGGCCCCCAGGTGCTGGACGCCGATTCGCTATTCGAAGCGATTGTAAAATCGTGCCGAGATAACGACTATCCAGTTCCTGAGCGCCAGGCCAGAAACGATGGAAGCCGAATCCCCCTCACCATTAACCGATCCTTCGATGCCTCTGCGTATGCCAGTCGGGCCAAGCCTGAAAAGCGTCTAGCCACTTCACACTTGGGTTCCAAGAGCATGGACTGGATCCAAAGGCGGATCTACGGCATGTTCGTAAAATTGCTGTGGGCTGGAATTCTCGCGACCACTGCAGTTTTTTTGACGCTCTACCTCACAGGCGTACTTTCGGGCTGGGACGCAGGCGCTATCGGATTCGGCGTAAATTGCTTCATCTTTACGCTCTGGAAAAGCCTGCGATCCATTCCGATCCATCAATTCACTACACCTCTCATTGAGGGGCGAGAGGAGAGAAGGAGAAATCGTGAGTGACGGGATCTTGCTAACAGCTCCGGTTGACGATGCGCGGGCAGCAGACTCATTGCGTCGATGGTTGATGCGCGACGGCGCAGTCCAGCGCGCCGAATTGAGGTCGACCGGCAAAGAGCGCGAAGGCGTACTTGCTGACCCGGTCGCAATTATCGCGATCATCGTTTCGGGCGTGCTAGCACTTCCGGGGGCAATCGACTCGGTAAAGAGGTGGCGCAAGACTCAGCCATCGACAACGAGTCCCGTAGTGCTGCGAATTGGATCTATTTCCGTAGAGATCACCGGAAACGAGGATGCAGCTACGCTTTCCCGTTATGTAGAACTATTGCAGCAGGCGGAAGGGGTGACTCAGGAGAGCGTGAACCCTGACGCGTCGTGAAACACCCGGATATCGGTTCACCCATCCTCGGTGACGCTCTTTAGAGATCGCCATCACCATTGTCTGGTTGATCATGTTGCGGTGCAGGTCAGGGGCAGTCCGAGCAGGTCGAGTGGGCGGGTGAATGGCGCGTGGGAGATCTCTCGGAGTTCGGCGGCGATGCTGCGGTGGCCGGCGTGGCGGAGGGTGTTGATCGCGAGGTTGCGCAGGGTGGCCATGTTCTCCGGTCCGTGCCCGGTCCGGATCTTGGATGCGTCATCGGTGAAGGTCGTGTCCCTGATGTGGTGGACGACCTCGATGCCCCACTGTGCCCTGGGGGGTCTGACACTGGCTGCTCGGTAGGTCGTGGGGTGGGGCGAACCTAGAGGAAGGGCCCTGGGCTACCTGTGGGCCATTGAAGGGTGTCCAACGGCGGCCGAGCGTGACAACGGGCGGCCCTTCGACTGCAGGTCACAAGCAATCAATCAGACAACGCCCCAGGTCGGAGCACGACTAGGGCAAGAGGTTGTTGGCGCGGCCGAGCAGATGACCGTGTACGTCGCCGGATACGGCCTATTTGTGGACCGAAAGCGCTTGGCCACCCACTCGCAGGCCGCTGACCTGCATAGAAGCCAAAGGTTCACGCGCCCTCCGGAGCCGTGTGCACGAAGCCCCGGGCTTTGGCCCGGGGCTTCGTGTCGTTGTGGCGCGTGACTGTTAGCCGAAGGCGCCTGCCGACAGGTGGGGGGCCTCGTTGCTGTCTCCGTGGTCGGAGGTGCCCAGCGTCGGGAGGCGGTGGCCGCGGCTTGCGGCTACGCGGAGTGCGTCTCGCAGGGCGCCGGTGAGGTCTGACGCCACGAGACGGAGTTCTTCCGGGGCCGACGACTCGTCGGCGAGTACCTCTTGGGCGTGCTCCAGGAGCTCGGCGGCGACGTCGAGTTGGGCGGCTTCGGTGTGGTCGGCCAGGCGGGACAAGGGGCCGCCGGTGCCGTCGGTGCTCAGGAAGCAGGGCTTGCCGTCGGGGCCTGACCATGGGAGGAGTCGGAGCTCGTTGTGGGGTGTCATCCTTCGGCCCTTCTGCCTTCGGGCGTGTGGTGGGTGGTGAAGACGGCTTCCGCGCGGTCGCCGGGGAGGGCCAGGAGCGCGGCCTCGACGACGCGGCCGGCGGTGTCGGTCGCTACGCGGGTGATCGCCAGAACGGCGAGGGTCGGGCTGATTCGGAGGGTTGCTGCTTCCATCGGGGTGGGGAGGCGAGCGCAGAGTCTCTCCTCGACCTCGGCCAGTGGCGTCGCCACGGATGTGGGCCAGGTCGACTCGTCGGGTCTGACAGCCGGCGCCAGATCGCGGGGGATGTAGACGCGGGACAGGCTGTGCGGCGAGGTTCCGTCGTGACTCAGGCACTGGAATTCGGTGAGGGGACTGCCAGCCGGCACCCGCAGCAAGACGGGCAAGTGGCCGCGCGCCCGGATTCTGGTGGTGCGGACGCTGATCTGCAAGCCCGGAGTCGGCAGTGCCGAGCCGCCGCCGAGGTACGTGATCCTGCGAAGAGGGAGACGGACGAAGTTGCCCTTGCCATGGACCTTTTCGACGAGGCCTTCGGCTTGGAGGAGCGCGAGGGCGCTCCGCAGGGTCGGCGTGCTGACCGTGTAGCGGGCGGCGAGTTGGGCTTCGGAGGGGAGACGTTCGCCAGCCTTGATGTGGCCGGTCGTGATCTGTGCCCTGAGGTCATCGGCGATGACGTGACGGCGAGAGGCCACGGCGCTGATCACCAACTCTCTGCATCCGCAGGGCGATGAGCCGGGTTCGGGAGTGCATGGTCAGCAGTTCGCCCGACTCGAAGAGGAGTCGCTTTGTGCCGCCTGGAAGTTGGATGAGGTCGGCCACGCGGCACGGCTGGCCGCCGATCTGGATGACGTCGCCCCGCTGGACGTTGGCCGAGGTGATCTCGACGTTGGAGGCCAGCACGCCGCTCGGCGTCCAGCTCCTCATGGGGTCGCCTCCTTCGGCGCTTCCCGGCCGGCAGTCGGGTGGCAGGGGCAGTCACACACTTCGTAGATCACGGGGATGCCGACCGGTGCCAGGGAGGGTGAGGACTGCGCGCACTCGTGGTGCGTGCCGATCCGACACGAGCTCGATCGGTAGGGGATGGCTTTCGCATACATCAGTTGACCTCCGGCGGCACGAAGCACGGCGGCCCTAAAGGGCGCACTCTGGTGCACCCAACTGCGCGGCAGATACGGTTTAACACGCTGATCAGCTCCTATCGCTGATGGCCAGGTCCCCGGACATCGCCCGTCGCGGGGGCCATTCTGTGTACGGCGGCCCATAAGGTGCGGCCGTTCAAGCTGCTGGCCTGGAGTCCGAATCGATCGGCCTCCGCCACCACTTCCAAGGCCTCCCGCCATGTTTCGGCGGGGAGCGATTCCGGCACCTCCGCTTCGATCCACGTGTGACGGGCGTGCTCCTCCATGCGCGTGGTGAGTCCGAGAGTGGACAACTCGGCGGCGATGTCTTCCGCGCTTGCTGCCGAAGCGGGCACAGGAGAGCCTCCGTCGCCAAGGGATCACGTTGCGTGAAGCTAGTTAACTAGATTAGGGCTAGTGGACTAGATTTTCCATATGCCTGAGCAGCAGCCGCCGTATCTCCGCATCGCTGACGAACTCCGGCGGAGGATCGCGGAGCACGAGTGGGAGCCCGGAGACCGGCTCCCCTCGCGTGCCCAGATCGGCCAGGAGTGCGGCGTCGGCGAGAACGTCGTCCGTCGGGCGCAGGAGCTGCTGATCTCCCAAGGGGTCCTGGAGGGGCGGGCGGGATCCGGAACGTACGTCGCGGAGCCCCGTCAGCGTGTGCGCGTGGTCCGCTCATCAGCGCGTGAGCAGAGCGACGCTTCGCCGTTCCGAGCCGACATGAAGGCCTTGGGCAAGCAGGGTGACTGGGAGAGTCGGACCGAGGCCAAGGTTCCGGCGCCGGCGGAGATCGCCGCACGGCTCGGCATCGTCGAGGGCGACCTGTGCGTCCGCACGGTGTACGAGTTCCTCGCCGACGGTCGGCCCGCGCAGTTGTCGACGAGCTGGGAGCCGTACGACCTCACCGGCGGAACTCTCGTCGTCCTTCCCGAGGGCGGGCCACACGCCGGGGCCGGCGTCGTGAACCGGATGGCTCAGATCGGCGTTACCGTCGGCCATGCCGTCGAGCAGCCGGAGCCGCGGCAGGCCACTGCTGAGGAGGCGTCTCTTCTCGGGATTCAGAAAGCCTCGCTCGTCACCCACATTCGGCGGACGTACTACAGCGACGAAGGACGGCCCGTTGAGACGGCGGACATCGTCGTCCCTGCCGCCCTCTGCGAGATTGTCTACGAGATCCCCATCAACCGTTAAGGACGGCATCGTGGATGCTCAGCAGACACAAGACCTGATCTCGGTGCTGCTCGACATCGAGGCCGACACCGGAGGCCGGGACGACGCGGCCATGGATCTCTATGCGTCCGATGCCCTGGAGGCCCGTCGAGCGCTCCTTTCGGTCGCCAGCGACCCGCGGACGCCGGACATCGTTCTGGCCAGTACGGGTGAGTCTCTCGGGCAGATTGCCACGAGGATCGGGTGTCCACTGACCCATCAGGAACGTGCGGGCCTGATGCCCGAGGCTCGGCACGAGTACGACGACGCTACGGCTTTCACAACTGGTATCCACGCCGATGGACGCCCTTCCTGAGCTGCAACCGCACCGGGGAGCCCCCAGGTGAGCTGGGTTGTCAGTGCTGCGGCGTAGTTTCTCGCCATGGCGAATAGACCCCCTGAGAACTGGCGTGCCTGGATGGCGGAGGTGGCCCGAGACGTCGAGACCGGGATTTTGGAACCCGAGTGCGCCGGGGCGGCGGAGATGTACCCCGAATCCTTGCTGAGGGCGACGGACTCAGCGCTGGAGGCGTTCGAGGCGGAGGTATGTGCGCTCGTCGGGCCTTCCGATGAAGAGGTCTTCGGGGTTGTTGAGAGGGTTGTTCTGGCGCTCAACGCCGTCGACGGGGACGACAGCCATGGTGGCGCTGGCTACTGCACCGAAGAGCGGGAGCAGCTGTGCGAATACATCGATCTCACCTTGGGCGAGCACGGTGTGGACGTGACTGCTCTGGCGGAGAGGAGAGGCATGAACCGGGCCGAGATCACTGATGCATGGCGCGACTGGTGACCGTGGCTTCCTGTACTTCCCGCAGTGTTCTACGTACGAGGACAAGTGCCCTGGTCCCTTGACCCGGTCCGTGCAGCGGCATCATGAGTTCCATGACTTCCGGAACCGGCTCAGCGCCGATCGAGAGCACTCACGTCACGGCCGCCGTTGAGGGCACGGGGCTCCGCTTCACCTGGGACGCCGATGCCCGGATCGAGGTGCGGAACCTCGGGGTCGAAGTCGTCATCGAGGCGAACGCCGCGGGGCTCAGGACGCTTGCCGGGCACCTTCTGGTGCTGGCAGGCGAAGGAGTTCCCGATGGGGCCCATCTGCACCTCGAAGACGGCAACGGGCTGGAAGACGGGTCCGTCGGCCTGGTCCTGGAGCGCAGCGACGAAGAGTGACCAGGTTCCTCGCGGTTGTCGCGGGAGCTGACATCCAAAACTGAGTGACCAGTGGCCCGCTGCTGATCGGGGGCACGGTGGACGAACGTGCAAGGCAGGTGTCGGCGCCAGGGCCCGTGCCAGATCCGTGCCAGATCGGGCAGTCAACCACGGTCAATTGGGGTCCGCGGCGGTGCAGGGAAGCGTGGGGCCCGGAGCGTCGGTGTACGCCCGTTGACCAGCCAAGACCGCTGTGTGAGCGGCGCCAGGCTTACAAAGCAGATGTCGGCGGTTCGAAACCGTCCGCGCCCACCAGTGCAAAGGCCCCCAGCCGATCTTGGCTGGGGGCCTTTGACGTCCATATCTGGCATCGACGTCCATGGTCACGTGGGCTCTGGGTTTGTTCGGCCGATCGTGACGAGTGGCAGTCCTGTGATTCCGTCGTAGGGGGAGCGGTGGAGGGCGTTCTCGACATGACCGGCAGGCTGCCGGAGGGCTGGATGCACGCGATCTTCCATGGCGGCCCGTACGGGAAGAGCGTGAGGCGCTGCGTTCCTGGCCCTCCCGAGGCGGCACCCCTCGCCGTGCCGCTGGTCGCGGGAGGCGTTCATCTCTACCGCCTGTGGACGATGGGTTCGTGGTCCTATCCGGGCGATCCCGCAGTTGTCTATGACACCTGGCGGGCCCCCGGGCCGTCGCCTCCATGGACCACGGAACGAGTGCGGTGAAAATTTCCCTACCTCATTCAAGGCACCCGCCGCGCGCGGCCCGTCGCCCGGGCCTGCGCTCCTGTCTCCGCCCCGTTCCAGCCCGGCCGCCGTCCGCACGCCTGACGGCTCGGGTTGATGGGCGGGGAGAACCGCGGTGCGGCCAAGTCGGTGCGCGAGTGCGGCTCAAGGTGCTGCCTCCGGCGGGGGCGCTCAGGCTCCGAGATGGACGGGCTTCGTGGGCGGGTGCCGGCAGCGTTGCGGTGAAGGTGGGATGGAGCGGGGCGAGTGGTCGGCAGCGTCGGTCAGCCGAAGTCCGCCACGTAGAGTCCCACGATCACGAGCACGAAACCCAGGCTGCACGTCACCCGCTGGTTGCGCGTCCAAGCGCTCCATCCGCGTTGGCCTTTGCTGCCAACGACTACGCCGATCATGCCTACGACGAAGAGACTCATCCCAAGGCCGAACATGAGGACATCCCACCACCGCGAACCGCGGTGGTCAACGGACCAGCGTAGGGGTCGGAACCAACCACCCGAGCCTTTTGTGCGCCGGACGAGCCGGATGTGGAGCGGGAAGCACGGGGAACGAGGTTTTCGAGACCGTCTGCTCCCAACAGCGCGAAGGCCCCTGTAGCTTCGGTGGTTTCCAAGGGCCTGTGGCATGCCCATCCGGCACCGTCATCCGTGGTCATCGCGGCCCGGGGCGTTCTCGAACCTGTGGGCGTCGTGCCGCCGTCAGTGAGGGGCAGGTGGCGTTTGCTGCCGGGAGAGGGTCAGCTTGCGCTGCACCCGGTCGACTTCCGTGACGACGACCGTCACCTCGGCGCCCGCTTCTGCGACGTCCTGTGGATCTGCCCCGGGTGCCGATGCGGGTTCTCGAAGGTGGACCAGCCCCTCGATGCCGTCGGCGACCCGGACGAAGACGCCGAACGGGAGCACTCGGGCGACCCGTCCACGCAGTCCTTGGCCGACCGCGATGCCGTCGGCGAATTCCTGGAAGGGATCCGTTCGCGTCCTCTTCAGGGAGAGTCTGGCTTCTCCGTTCCACGTGTCGAACGGGAGGAACTCGCAGGAGACGCGCTGCCCGACCCGAACGACGTCCGTGGCCACTTCAAAGCGTTGCCAGGACACTTCGGTAAGCGTGATGAACCCGATGCCGGGGAAGACCGGGTGGTCGGGGCCGCCGTCCAGCGCCACGAGGCCGCCGAACCGCTCGATGGCCGCGATCGTGCCGGAGAGGATCTCGCCGGGGCGACGCGGCGTCAGGAAGGCCCGCGGCTCTGGGGTCTCGGTGGCGGTCATGGCCGACCGCGCTCGGCCTTCGTCCAGACCGTTCCGCTGCAGAGGTCGCCGATGCGGACTCCTGCCAGGAACTCCCGAGAGTCCTGATGGGTCGATGCTGCCCCCCATGCCGCCCAGACTTTCACGGCGGCCGTGCGCTGGCTCGGAGCCGGAGCCGGAGCCGGAGCCGGAGCCGGAGCCGGAGCGAGAGCGGGAGCCGGAGCGAGAGCGGGAGCAGGGCCGGACCCGGTGTCGGTGTCGGTGTCGGTCGTACCTGCGTTTCCGGTGGTCGGGGCCGGTGTGATCGGATGAGCGGATGAGCACCCTGTACTTGTTCGCAAGCGCTGCCGAGCCCGTGTTCGACATCGCCCGGGTCGTCGAGGACGCGCAGGCCGACGGCTGGGACGTCTGCCTCGGGCTCACCCCCACGGCGGCCCGTTGGCTCGCCGGTTCGCTCGACGGGCTCGCCGCGCTCACCGGACACCCCGTGCGCTGGGACTACAAGCTGCCCGGTGAGCCGGACGCGTGGCCGGAGGCCGGTGCGATCCTCTTCGCCCCGGCCACCTTCAACACGGTGAACCAGTGGGCACTCGGGATCACGGACAAGTTCGTCCTCGGCGTCGTCGCGGAGGGCATCGGGAAGGGGATCCCGATGGTGACGATGCCGTGCCTGAACGCCGCCTACGCGCAGCACCCCCAGTTCGAACAGTCCCTGGGGGTGCTGCGCGGCGCCGGTGTCTCCGTGCTGTACGGCGAGGACGGGTTCGCGCCGCACCGGCCGGGGGAGGGGAACCCGGCGCGCTTTCCGTGGCGGCTGGCCCTGGACGTCGTCCGGGAGGCAGGGCGCTCCTGAGGACCTTGGTGTCCCGTGCCGTGCGTCAGGGGCCGGAACGGGCTGCGGGACGGAGAGGGTTGGCCCGCCCGGCCCCGCAGCCCCCTCCGACCGCCCGAAGGAGCGCGGGCGAATTGACGGGAGCGTGTCCCGGCCGGTGTACTCCCGGCATGGCTGAGGTGGGGGATGCGCCCGAAGCGGGCCTGCAGTGCGGCGAGATGACGCCGCAGCGGTACATCGAGACCAGGCTCGTGCAGTACCAGGGGTGGTACGACGCCAAGGCGACCCGGATGAAGGCGATGCACCTGCGGATGCGCACCGTCTCCGTCGTCGGCGGGGCGCTCGTGCCGGTGTTCGTGAACCTGGACCTGGCGTTCGCGCGGGTGACGGCCACCGCCCTGAGCGTGGTGGTCGTCGCCGCGGTGTCGCTGGAAAGCGTGTACCGCTACCGCGAGCAGTGGAAGAACTACCGCTCGACCGAGCAGTTGCTCGGGCACGAGCGGGTCTACTTCGAGACCAAGGTCGGGCCGTACCACCACCTGGCCGCGTCGGAGGCGTTCTCCGTCCTCGTGGCCCGCGTCGAGAAGGCCATCGCCAATGAGAACTCGGCCACGCTGAACGTCATGACCCTCGGTGGGCAGGTCAACTCCGACGTGCAGCAGCACGGGATCCCGACGGCTCGGCAGACGACGGAAGCCCGTTGAGCGGCGCGGAGCGGCACCGTCGACCCGCCGACCGCGCGACCTCTCGTGTCGGGGCGGTCCTCGGGGGCGGCGGATGAGCGGCGGCGCACTGCGGATCACCGTCCTCGGGTCCGCCACCCCCTTTCCCCGCCCCGACAACGCCTGTTCCGGTTACCTCGTCGAGGGCGGTGGCGTCCGGGTGTGGGTGGACGCCGGTACGGGAACCCTCGGGGCCTTGCAGGAGCACGTGGGCCTCGGGGAGGTCGACGCCGTGTGGATCTCCCATCTGCACGCCGACCACAGCGCCGATCTGCTCACCGCCTTCTACGGCTTGCTGTACGCGGGGCTCGACCTCCTGCTCCCCGTGCCGCTCTTCGGGCCTCCCGGCACCGCCGATCGGCTCGCCGACTTCCTCAGCAACGGTCCTGATCGCAGTCCCGTCGAAGAGGCCTTCGCCATCGAGGAGTTGTACGACGGGCACGTCGTGCGGGTCGGCGGACTGACCCTGCGCTCCCGCGCCGTGGAGCACGGCGGCCTTCCCGCCTTCGCCCTGCGGGTGGAGGCGGACGGGCGCTCGCTCGTCTACTCCGGGGACTGCGAGCCCTGTCCGGCCCTCGTCGAACTCGCCCGGGAATGCGACCTGTTCGTTTGCGAAGCCGATGGGGGCGTGCCCGGTCACCACTCGGCGGCGCAGGCCGGGCGGAGTGCTGCCGCTGCCGGCGTCGGTCGTCTCCTCGTGACGCACGTCGGCCCCGGGACGGATCCGGCCGACGCGGTCGCCCAGGCCGCCGCCGAGTTTCCCGGGGACGTCGCCCATGCCGCCCCCGGGCTGCGGTGCGAGGTCGTCATGCGTCGAAGCCGTACTCCAATACGTACGACGAGGAGTCCAGGGTCATCTCGTTGAGTTCCACCGCCCTGCCGGTCTCGGTGTAGGCCGTGCGCTCGATGAGGACCACCGGCGTGCCGAACTCCAGGGCGAGGCGGTCCGATTCGTGCGCCGTCGGCATCCGGCAGCGGATCTCCTCCCGGAAGTGCACCGGTCGCTGCCCCAACTCGGCGAGCCGGGCGTAGGTGCCGCCGGGGCCCGTGTCGGGTTCGACGATCTGCGTTCCGCGCACGAGTTCGGCGGAGAGGTACGACACGGAGAGCAGCACCGGCCTTCCGTCGAGGACGAAGCGGCGGCTCCGTACGCAGAGGAGGGTGCCCGGCGCCAGGTCCAGCACCCGTGCGATCCGGTCCCCGGCGGGCTTCTCGCCCACCTCCAGCCGGTCGACGACGAGGTCCCGGTCCTCGACCTCCGTGGACCAGACCGAGTGGCCGTTGCCCCACCGTTCCCCGGCCAGGCGCGGGATGCCCCGGCGGCGCAGCGGACGGAAGGTGCGGACGAAGACGCCGGCGCCCTTGCGGGCCTCGGCGAGTCCTTCGGTGCGCAGGACGGAGAGGGCCTGGCGGGCGGTCATGCGGGCCACGTCGTAGGTCGTCATGAGGTCGTTCTCGCCGGGGAGCCGGTCGCCCGGCGCGAAGTCGCCTGACTGGATCGCGGTTCTCAACTCGTCTGCGATGCGCTGGTACTTGGGCTGACGAGCGCTGTCCTGGTCAGTCACGGGTGGACCACTCCCTTCGTCTGCGGGACACCCTACGGCGCGCCCCCCGACCCGGGTGCACACGTGTGCGCCGTCCCACCCGGTCGATCCATCCATCGGGGGACATCTCTAGAGATACGTTGACAGGGCGAGGTCGTCGCGCTTCCCTGAATGTCCCCAGGCTTCAGGAACCGGGACGGAGGAGATGCGTGCAGTCACTGCCCGAGGTCGGTGACCTCGTCCGCGACACCGCCACGGGGCGGGTCGGTTTCTACGTGCGGAGCGTTTCCGGGCGTTGTCTGATCCGCGCCGTCCACGGTGGTGCCGAGTGGGAGGCCGACCCCGTCGACGTCCAGGCCGCCACGCCCCTGCACGAGCTGCGGGCCCGCACCGCCGAGATCAACGCACGGAGCAGGAGGGGGCTCGGCGGCTGACGCGGTGCGGCGGTGCCGGGGCGCCCGGGGCTTCCGTCCTCGCGGCCGCCGACCCCTTCGACCGCTGTCCACGGTCGCCGTTCCCGGCCGCCGACCCCTTCGACCGCTGCCCCGGCGGCCGTCCACGGCCCGCTCGAAGACCTCGCGGTCGTCGGGCAGCGGCAGGGGCGCGACCACCGGAACCCGAGTTCCGGCGTCGATGTCAGTGGGGCGCGCCACACTGGGGGCATGTGCCGCAGCATCAAGACGCTCCGCCCGCCCGTCCTGCCCGAGGAGGCCACCGAGGACGACATCCGCGCCGCAGCCCTGCAGTACGTCCGCAAGGTTTCCGGGTTCCGTGCCCCGGCCGCCCACAACCGCGAGGTCTTCGAGCGGGCCGTGGAGGAGATCGCCGGGGCGACGGCGAGGCTCCTCGACGGCCTGGAGGTGCGCGGTGCGCGCCCCGGGGCCGTCAGGACGCCGGAGCAGGAGCTGCGCTCGGACGCCGGATGAGGTACGCGGAGAGGCCGCCGGCCAGGAAGAGCGCCAGGGTCGACACCCCCGCGCTGAACCAGGTCGCGCCGAGCCACTGACCGCCCAACCAGCCGAGCCCCACGCTGTACGAAGCCCAGGTCACCCCCGCCACGGCCGACCACGGCAGGAACTCCTTGACCCGCCGCTTCGCCGCGCCCGCGCCCAGGGACACCACCGAGCGTCCGGCCGGGGCGAAGCGCGCGAGCACCACGAGCAGTCCGCCGCCCCGGGCGAGGGTGGTGCCGAGACGTTCCTGCGCCAGTGCGAGGCGGCGCGAGCGCGCGAGGGCGCGGTCCAGCCTGGCACCGCCCCTCCGGGCCAGGCGGTAGGCGAGGAAGTCGCCGAGCACCGAAGCGGTCGCGGCGCAGAGGAGCAGGGGGAAGAGCGAGGGCACGCCGGGGGAGACCACGGTCGCCGTCGCCGTTGCCGCCGTGGCTGCGGTGATCACCAAGAAGCCGCTCGGCAACACGGGAAGGAAGACGTCGAGCAGGATCGACGCCGCCACCACCGGATAGATCCACGGGCCGGCGGTGAGCGACTGCAGGAAGTCCATGCCGTCGAGCAGATTCACAGGGCCAGAGCCTACGCGGGGCCAGGGGCTCGACCGCCGCCGGGTGCGGGACGGGGGAGGTCCGCTGCGGTGCGGGGGAGGTCCGCCCCGCCCACCGGGGGCGAAGGGGCGCGGGCCGAGGGGCCGGGAGTCAAAGGGGGAGGGGGTCGAGAACGGGCTCCTTCCCCCGACGGTCCGGGTCCGTGTGGTCCCGCTCCTTCCCCCGACGGTCCGGGCCCGGCCTCGTGCGGGGCCGGGCCCGGACGGGGTCAGGCCGCGACCGGGGTGCCCCGTTCTTCCCGGGCATCCGGTGCCGTGGGACGGCCGGAACCGAAGAGGCCGTCCAGGGCGAGGGCGCCCGGACCGGTGAAGACGAGGAGCAGGAAGGCCCAGCAGAACATCGCCGCGCTCTCGCCGCCGTTCTGGAGGGGGAAGAGGGACTCCGGCTGGTGGACCGTGAAGTACGCGTACGCCATGGAGCCCGAGGCGAGGAGGGCGGCGCTCCGGGTGCCGAGCCCGCTCATGACCAGGACGCCCGTGCAGAGTTGGATGACGGCTGCGTACCAACCGGGCCAGCTGCCGGCCGTTTTGACGTCGCCGTCGAAGAGGCCGAAGAGCGAGGCGGCGCCGTGGCAGGCGAAGAGCAGCCCGGTGACGATGCGGAAGAGGCCGAGGGCGTAGGGCTGTGCCCGGTGCAGACGACCTGTGAGATTCGTTTCGGTGGCGCTCGTTTCGGTGGCGCTCGGGTCGGTCACGGGGGACTCCTTCGGTCTGGCCCCGTCCACGGTGGACGGGGTGGGGGACGGAAACCGATGAGGCCGTAAGGTTAGGCACTCCTTACCAGTACTTGCAAGTTCAACATTCGGTCATCGTGGTGGGCGGCGGGGCGCCCTCCGGTGCTGGTCGTCGCCGTGGGGTTGGCGGACGGGGTCAGCAGCCGTTGAGCACGGATTGGAGGGCGCTCTTCTCCGCGGAGTTGACGCTGAGCTTCCAGTGGTACTTCACGTGCACCCAGGCCCGGACGTAGGTGCAGCGGTAGGTCGTTCGCGGGGGCAGCCACTCCGCCGGGTCGCGGTCGCCCTTCGACTGGTTGACGTTGTCGGTGACGGCTATCAGTTGCGGCCGGGTGAGGTCGTTCGCGAAGGCCTGGCGCTGTGAAGTGGTCCAGGAGTTCGCGCCGGAGTGCCATGCCTCGGCGAGCGGGACCATGTGGTCGATGTCGAGGTCGGAGGCGAGGGTCCAGGTGGCCCCGTCGTACGGCGAGTACCAACTACCGCTGATGGCTGCGCACGTGGAGTCGGTGACGACATTGACGCCGTCGCGCTTGAGAACGGTCTCGCGGGTGTTGCAGGTTCCGGACTGGGTGATCCAGTGCGGGAAGAGGCTTCGGCTGTAGCCCGAGGTGGAGCCCTCCGCCTTGACCGTGAGCGTGGCCAGGTAGCTGCGTGCGGTGGCGGCGCTGACCGGGGTGGGCATGGCGGCCTGTGCCGTCGGGGTGCCGGCCAGGAGGGCTGTGGCGGTGAGGGCGGCGGTGGCGGAGAGCGAGGCGAGTTGACGCGCGTAGACCTTGCGGACGGGCATGTGAACTCCCTTGTCGGGGCAGGCGTCCTGGCGGTGCGTCCCGTGGACGCCCGTGGGTGGGCCCGGTCATCGTGGCGGCGCCAGGTTTCCGTGGGGGGTGTGCCAGGTAACAGGGTGACGTCATGGACACGTCACATCAAGGGATGGGTTCAATCTGACGCAGCGGCAGATTTCTTGGGTGCTTCAGGAGCGGGTGATGCATCGGGTGTGACGTGCCCGGGCGTGCGGATGCGCGCGACCGGAAGGTCCGGGCGCGCGCAGGGGAGGGGAGGGGCGGCTACCGCAGCACGGTCAGCGTGATCGAACCGTCCGTCGCGGGCTCCACCGTCAGGCCGGCGAGGTCGGGCACGTGCACGTCCGGCGCGAAGGCCGCCGCGCGCGGACCCACGCCCACGATGCGCATGCCGGCCGCCCGGCCCGCCCGGATGCCGGCCTCCGAGTCCTCGAACACCACGCAGTCCTCCGGGGCGAAGCCCAGTGCTGCCGCGCCCTTGAGGAAGCCCTCCGGGTCCGGCTTGCTGGCTCCGACGCTCTCGGCGGTCACCCGGACCTCTGGCATCGGCAGGCCCGCCGCGCCCATCCGTGCCTCGGCGAGGTTCCGGTCCGCCGAGGTCACCAGGGCGTGCGGGAGGCCCGCGAGCGAGGCCAGGAAGGCGGGGGCGCCGGGAACCGGTACGACCCCGTCGAGATCGGCGGTCTCCTCGGCCAGCATGACCCGGTTGTCCGCGTGGTTCTCCGCCATGGGGCGGTCCGGCAGGAGCAGGGCCATGGTCGCGTATCCCTGGCGGCCGTGCACCACCTTGAGCGCCTCGGTCGCGTCCAGGCCGTGCCGCTCTGCCCAGCGCCGCCAGCAGCGCTCGACGACGGCGTCCGAATTGACGAGGGTGCCGTCCATGTCGAGGAGGAGGGCGCGGGCGGTCAGCGTTGCCGGGGTGGTGGCGGCCATCGGGTCTCCAGGAGGGGTGGCGCGGAGAACGAAGCGGTCCCGCCCACCGGTCAGGGAGTGCGGGCGGGGCCACTTTGTTCTTTCACGATACAAAACGGGGAGCCCTCTTGGCCAACCGGCCCGCGATCCGCCGCTCCGGGGTGCACGGGAACGCGTCGAAGGGGGCCACGGCGAGGAAGGTGTGGCGGTCGCCGGCCCCCCGGCAGCACGGGCGTCGCCGGCCGCTGCGTCCGGGGTCGCGGGAGAGGTCCCCGCCCCCCCGCACACCAAGGGACGGGACCTTCATCGGCCCACTAGAGCCAGGTGCTCCGCTCCAGTGCCTTGCGCGTCTGGGGGCCGTACACGCCCCTCGGGTCGTCCTCGATGTACATCCAGGACTGGTAGGTCTTCACCGCGCGCCAGACCTCCTGGTCGTACTGTCCGTCCACGGCGCCGCGGTACGCGCCCACCAGCGTCAGTCGCGCCTGGAGCTCCAGCACCTCCTCGCCCGACGAGCCGATGCTCAGCGTGACCGTGGCCTCCTCGGTCGGCTGGGGCGGCTGTGAGGACGGAGGGGGCGTTGACGGTGCGGTCGTCGTGGTCGCCGAGGGGGCGGCGGTCGGAGGGGCCGCCGAGGTGGCGGACGCGCTGGGGCTCGCGGTGGTGGGGCTCGGGGAGGAGGAGGGGGACGGCGAGGCGGACGTCTCGTCCGGGGACGGGGAGGAAGCGGTCGGTTCCGGGGTCTCGGAGGAGGGGGAGGGGGCCTCCGAGACGGCGACGTTCAGGGACGCGCTCGTGGTCACCTCGGGCACGGCCGCCCGGTCCTCGGTGTCCTTCGCGCCGCCGAGAACGGCTGCCGCGAGGGCGGCGGTGCCCGCCACGGCGACCGCGGCCACCGAGGCGACCGCCATGCCGCGCTTGCGGCCCCGGGCCCGGCCGCCGCGGGGGCCCGGCGGTACCTCGCCGAGCCCGCGCAGCAGCAGCGGCATCGTCTCGGAGGCGTCACCGGCGCCGGGGTGAGGCTCCGGACCGACGGGACCCGGCTGCGGCCCGGGGGTCGGGGCGGGCGGGTACGCCTCCGGGCCCAGGCCCGTCCGGTACGGGTCGTGCTGCCCCCCGATCGGGACCTCGGCCGGGAGCGGCGCCGTGAGGGCGTCCGTCGGGGGGACGGCGGCCAGCTGGGTGGTCGGGGCGTCCGTCGGGTGCGCGGACGACGGTGCGGGCTGCTGCCAGCCGATCGTCGGGCCCCCTTCGGGTCCGAAGGGCCCCTCGAACCCCCCGGCGCCCGCCATGCCGGCCGGGTGCGCCGTGTGTGCGCCGCCGCCGGCCCCGTGGGCCGGCGCCGGCACGGCCCCGGCCTCGTACGGACTCGCCGGCCCCTCGGCCGCGTCCAGGGTCACGTACGGCCTGATCCGCAGCGGGTCGAAGTCCCCGGCCGCAGCCGTCTCCGCCGTCCGGGCGCAGGCGCAGCCAGGTCTGTGTACACCGCATTCAGGACAGTCGTGTCCGGTCATGATGGGTCCCCTCCCCGATACAACTGCGAGCGATTATGCAGCCCGCCCCTGTCAGGTGGGAGAACGGTGGTGCTTTTCCACAGGCCATAACCGGACATTCGCACCAGGATGGAGAAGCCCGCCACGATACGGAGACGGAGAATCCATGGCCCAGGACACCCGCCCGTCCCGGAACGACGGTGACACCCCCCTGCCCGGGGAGGGGCGGAACCGTCGCACGCTGCTCCTCGCGATCGGCGCGCTCCTGCTCGGCATGCTGCTCGCCGCACTCGACCAGACCATCGTCTCCACCGCCCTGCCGACCATCGTCAGCGAGCTCGGCGGCATGGAACACCTCTCCTGGGTGGTCACCGCCTACATGCTGGCCTCCACGGCCGGCACGCCCCTGTGGGGCAAGCTCGGCGACCAGTACGGGCGCAAGAAGCTCTTCCAAGCCGCCATCGTCCTCTTCCTCATCGGCTCCGCACTCTGCGGCCTCGCCCAGAACATGCCCCAACTCATCGCCTTCCGCGCGCTCCAGGGCCTCGGCGGCGGCGGACTCATGGTCCTGTCGATGGCGATCGTCGGCGACCTCGTCTCGCCCCGGGAGCGCGGCAAGTACCAGGGCCTCTTCGGGGCCGTCTTCGGTGCCACCAGCGTCCTCGGCCCGCTCCTGGGCGGGCTCTTCACCCAGCACCTCTCCTGGCGCTGGGTCTTCTACGTCAACCTGCCGATCGGCGTGGTCGCGCTCTTCGTGATCGCGGCGGTGCTCCACGTCCCGGCGCGCTCCACCCGGCACACCATCGACTACCTCGGGACCTTCCTCATCGCCTCGGTCGCCACCTGTCTGGTCCTCGTGGCCTCCCTCGGCGGTACCACCTGGGCATGGGGCTCGGCACAGATCATCGGACTCGCCGTGCTCGGGGCCGTGCTCCTGGTGTGGTTCCTCTCCGTCGAACGCCGTGCCGCCGAACCCGTCCTGCCGCTCACACTGTTCCGGATCCGGACCTTCAGCCTCGTCTCGGTCATCAGCTTCGTCGTCGGCTTCGCCATGTTCGGTGCGATGACCTACCTGCCGACCTTCCTCCAGGTGGTCCAGGGCGTCAGTCCCACCATGTCGGGCGTCCACATGCTGCCGATGGTCCTCGGCATGCTGATCACCTCGACCGGATCCGGCCAGATCGTGTCCCGGACCGGCCGCTGGAAGGTGTTCCCGATCGCCGGCACCGCCCTCACCGGCCTGGGCCTGCTCCTCCTCCACCGGCTGACGGAGACCAGCTCGACCTGGGAGATGAGCGCCACCTTCTTCGTCTTCGGCGCCGGGCTCGGGCTCGTCATGCAGGTCCTCGTCCTGGTCGTGCAGAACGCCGTCTCCTACGAGGACCTCGGCGTCGCCACGTCCGGTGCCACCTTCTTCCGTTCCATCGGGGCCTCCTTCGGCGTCGCCGTCTTCGGCACGCTCTTCACCCATCGGCTCACCGGCACGCTCGACGCCGTGTTCGCGGGCGCGGACCTTCCGGCCGGCACCGGAGCCCAGCAAGTGGCCGCCGACCCGCGCGCCATCGCCGCGCTGCCGCCCGAGCTGCGCCCCCAGGTGTTGCACGCGTACGCCACGTCCATCACCGACGTCTTCCTGTACGCGGCCCCCGTCGTCCTCGTCGCCTTCGTCATCGCCTGGTTCCTCACGGAGGACCCGCTGCGCGGCTCCGTCACCGCCCCCGACACCAGCCAGACCCTGGCCTCCAACCCGGTCGAGCGCTCCTCGTACGACGAGTGCGCCCGCGCCCTGTCCGTCCTCGGCTCCCGAGAGGGACGGAAGGAGGTCTACGAGAAGATCACCGCCCGGGCCGGGCTGGACCTGGTGCCGGCCGCGAGCTGGCTGCTGCTGCGGATCCGCCGCCACGGCACCGTCGAGCCCTCCCTGCTCGCCGAGACCACCCCCGTGCCCCTCCAGGTGATCACGGAGGCGTCCCGGCAGGTGGAGGAGCGACGGCTGGTGGCCCGGGAGGGGGTGCAGCTGATCCTCACCGAGGAGGGCGTCAGGACGGCGACGGTGCTCGCCAAGGCCCGGGAGGACTCCCTGGCCGAGCTGCTCGGGGACTGGTGGGGTCCCGACCGGCCCACCGACCTGGTGAAGCTGGTGGAGGAGCTGACGGCCGAACTGAGCGGCTCGGACGGCGAGGGTCCCCCCGCGCCCGAGCCGCCCCGCGGCCACCGTGTCTGAGCCGGCGGCGCCGGCCGGTGCCGGACCGGTCCGCGGCCCGGTGCTCAGAGCTCCTTGCCGTACCAGATCTCCATGTAGGGGCCGGTGCAGTACGCCGGTATCTCCCGGTAGCCGTGCCGTGCGTACAGGGCGCGCGCCTCGACCAGGTCGAGGCGCGTGTTGAGGACCGTTCGACGCGCGCCGAGGGCCCGGGCCGCGTCCTCCAGGCCCGTCATCAGGAGGTCGGCACCGCCGAGCCCGCGGAACGCGTGTCGCACGAACACCCGCGTCAGCTCGGCCCGCTCGGCGTCCAGGAGGATGACTCCACCGCACGCGGCGGCCTTCCCGTCGTGGCGGCCGACGAGGAACTCCCCGGAGGGCGGGGCGAGTCGGTCGAGACCCTCGCTCAGCATCTCCTCGTCGTACTCGTCCTCCGCCAGGGGGCGTCGGAAGTAGCGGCCCGCGACGTCACCGAAGTAGTCGCGGCGCAGCGAGGTCGCGTCCGGGGTGTCCACGCGTTCGGGGGAGAAGATCCAGGGCATGCGGGCCATTCTGCGACCCGCATGACCCGCCTCGCCCCCGAATTACCGGGGCGCCGCCTGCTGGACGACCTCGAACGACCACAGCGTGGATCCCGATGCGGCGGGCTTCGGACGCTCGCCGCCCTCACCGCCCTGGTGGGCGGCCTTCATAGAGCCGTTCATCCAGGCCTGGAAGTCCTCCTCGCTGCGCCAGCCCGACGAACGCAACTGCGTGTTCTGAGGGAGAGCCATGACGGCGACGGTGTTGGAACGGAACGTACTGGTCCCCACAGGGGACATGACCCCTACCACCAGCAACCCCCTAGCGGGCACTGTCTTCGCCGAAACCCTCCGGGGCGTTCGCTGCGTTCGGCTGTCCGTACTGACCGACGAGACCACCAGCCCGGAGCGGCAGCGCGAAGCCGGCGACATTGCAGCGGCAGCACACAACATCGGATTCGGCGAGGGTGACCAGCTTCGCGAAGCCGTCGACCTAGACGTATCAGCATCCAAGGTTGGTCCCTTCGACCGCCCGCAGCTCGGGGCGTGGCTCGCGAAGCCGGACGAGTTTGACGCTCTGGTCTGGTGGCGCTTTGACCGTGCCATCCGGTCCATGAGCGACATGCACGACCTTGCCAAGTGGGCTCGCACCCACCGGAAGGTTCTCATCTTCGCCGAGGGCATCGGCGGCGGACCGATGGTTCTGGACTTCCGCAACCCGCTCGACCCCATGAGCGAACTCATGGTGATCATGCTCGCTTTCGCGGCGCAGGTCGAAGCACAAAGCATCAGTGCTCGTGTGGCCGGTGCCCAAGCGGCACTCCGTGCGATGCCGCTCCGGTGGGCTGGTGGCGGGGCGCCCCCGTACGGATACATGCCCGTCCCCATGCCCGAGGAGCACGGCGGGATTGGCTGGACGCTTGTTCCGGACCCGGATGCCGTCAAGGTGCTTGAACGGATCATCCGTGAGTTCCTGGAAGGGACGTCGCTTAACCAAATCGCCATTGCTCTGAACGCGGAAGGTGTCCCAAGCCCCCGGGACCACTGGTCGATTAAGAAGGGACGAGTAAAGGACGAGAAGGTACTCGACTCTCGCGGACGTCCTCGCGAGCGAAGCAAGTGGACCGGTGCCAACATCGGGAAGCTGTTGCGCAACCCGGTGTTGATCGGATGGAAGATGCACCGCGGGAAGCCGGTACGGACCAAGTCCGGCGAGCCGGTCATGATCACAACTGCGCCCATCCTCACGCGCGAAGAGTTCGACCGGATCGGGAAGGTACTGGACGACCGGCACCACAAGGTTGTCTTTACGGCTCGCGTCGACAGTCGGGCCCTCTTGCTCGGCGTCATCCACTGCGCAGGGTGCGGCGGGCGCATGTATCTGCGGGACAGCGAGCGGGTACAGGCGCGGCAAGCCCCCTTCTATATCTGTAGCCCGCAGTCCCGCGGTGAGGTCTGCCCGCAGCCGACCAACGTGCGCGCGTCATGGGTGGACGACTACGTAACCGCCGAGTTCCTTCGGCGCGTCGGCTCCATACAGACGACCACGGTTGTGGAGGTTCCCGGCTACGACCCCGAGCCCGAGCTAAAGGCCACTCTCGCCGAGTTCCAGGAGCACCAGGAGCAGAAGGGGCGGCAGAAGTCGAAGCACGCCGCTCGCGCATGGCAGGAACGGGCGGATGCGCTTGACGCACGGATTGCCGAGCTGGAAGAACGCGACAAGGTGGAGCCGCAGCGGGTTGTAACCCACACGGGACGCACGTTCGGCGACGAGTGGGCCACTGCGACCACCGAGGAGCGACGGGCCATGCTGGTGGAAGCGGGGGTGCGGCTCGATGTCCGCAAGGGACGCTCGGGCGGGTGGCGGAAGCTCGATACCCGACGGGTGGACTTCACCATGTCGGGGGAGCTGGACCCTGCCGCGGAGTCCGTTGCCGTTGCTGCGGGAGACGACGAAGCGATGAAGCGGAACGAAGCACCCCCGGCCCCGGGTAGCTCTGCACGGCTCGTGGAGACGTGTCAAGAGCGGGTGACTGCGGCTGCGTAAGCCGGTTACCCTCGCCGTAGCCCGTGCCGGTATGGAGAGCGCGGGCTAGGCACGGCGCATCCTTGGAACCCGTTCCGGAAATGCAGTACACCCGTGCCGCCCTAGCCAAGCCCCGGTAGTCCCTCGCGGACCGCCGGGGCTTTGCTGTGCTCGCAGCGGGGCCGACCAGCGGGCGGAGCCATGACGGTATGACGGTTCAGACTGTTTTTTCGTATGCACAAGAAAAAATAAGGAGAAAACCAAACCGTCCGTCGAAACACCATCCCGTCATGCTCGGCCCTCGGGAATCCGGTGGTCCCCACACCACAGTGAGGGACCGAGCGGCACGGCTCGCGGCCGGACAGACGGCGCGGGAATCTGCTGGTCCCCACAACACAGTGAGGGACCGCACGAAGCCACCGAGCACGCCGCACGGCGGGTGCCGGGAATCTGCTGGTCCCCACAACACAGTGAGGGCGGGACTACCGCGCACCCACCCCAAGGGGGATCTCGGCGGACCGAGTGCCCGCCCTCACACCAGCTCTGCCCGTGCACCACGCACCCCGCCGTTACGGGGGTGGCCGCAGGGGTCGTGAGGCAGAGCGCGGGGACCGCACCGCCCATGAGTAACCGCCCCTTGACCGGGGGCGCCGAAAGGGGTCGTAAGCGCGTGCGGTCCCCACCGTGTCCGGACCGGTCCCGCCGGCGAGGACGACCAAGCCCACCTGACCCAACAGAGCAGAGGTGCGCGGTACCGGCCCGGCTCGTCCGGGATATCGGCCGCAGAGTTCCGGGTTCGAGTCCCGGGGTGGGCACGCGGCACCACCAGCCCGCCTAGCCCAATGGCAAGAGGCGTCGCGCTTAGACCGCGAAGGTTCCCGGTTCGAGTCCGGGGGCGGGCACGCAGAGAACGACGACCAGGCCGACGACATCGAGGGGGCGCCATGCGCTGTATCGACTGCACCGAGCCGGCGACCCATCGGGGCCGCTGTAAGACCCACCACACCGCGTACGAGCGGCGACCGACCGTCCGCACACGGCGAGCACGGAGCCGACGACGAGCGGCCCGCAACGACGCTGCTGCACGACTCCGCCGGATCATCGAGCGGAAGGGGACCGCGTGGTGTGACTGGTGTCTAGACGACTTCCCCGCGGCAGACGTGGACGTGGACCACGTGCGACCCCTCTCGATGGGAGGGACCGACACGGACGGCAACGTTCAAGTGCTGTGCCGGGGCTGTCACCAGCTCAAGACCAGCACCGAGTTCGGCAGTACCCATGCCGCGTAGACCCCGCCCCCCGTGCTCGGTACCCGGGTGCCCCGAACTGACTGCCCGTGGCGGACGCTGTGCCGCTCATGAGCGTGAGGCGACTGCACTACGGGAGACACCGGGGACGAGCGCGTACGGGCGACGGTGGCCGAACATCCGGCGCCGCTACCTCTACGCCCATCCGTGGTGCGTGCTGTGCACGAAGCCGGCGACGGTGGCTGACCACTTCCCGGAGTCGCGTCGCTCGCTGGTCGCACGTGGCGTGTCCGATCCCGATGCGTGGTCGCGTCTGCGTCCGCTGTGCACGTCGTGCCACAACCGCGAGACCGCGAAGCACCAGCCCGGCGGATGGGCTGCCGAGCGTGTCCGTCCTCGCTTGCCCGAGCCCCCGACCAGGGGGTGACCCCCTCCCCGAGCCCTGAAAGCACGGCAGGGAGGCAAAAAACTCGCATGGCTCATCAGAGCGTTTCGGTGGAGGTGAACCCCCATGGCAGTACCCGGGCAAAAGCCCAAGCCCCATATACAGGCAGTCCGCGAGGGCACGTTCCGCCCGGACCGCAACAGCGAGGGTGCGCGCTTCGCCCCTGCCGAGCCGATCGAACCGGACTGGGACGAGCTGTTGCCGGGCGACTCCGCCGAGGACGTGCGGGGCAAGGCTCGCGATGTGTGGCGCCGGACGATTCCCGCCCTGGTGGTGGCAGCCGGCTTGACCGACTCGCAGCGCGAAACGGCCATTGAGTACTGCCTAACGGTGGCTCGGCTCTGGCAGGCAGAGCGGGAGCTTTCCCGCACGGGGCTGGTAGTCGAGACAGAGCGCGGGAACGTGAAATCGCCGTGGGTGACGATTGCCCACCAGTACCGGAGTCACTTCCGCTCGCTGGTGGGTGAGCTTGGGCTTTCGCCCGCGTCGGCAACCCGGATCACCCCGCCGGACTTTGGTGGGGATGATGACGGAGACGTATTCGACTGACGGTCTGCCCGTCCCGCTGGACGCACTGCGCGAACTCGGCCTCTCCGAGGACGAGATAGCCGACGCGTGCCGCTCGCGGCCCCTGGTGGTGGCAGCACAAGCCGCGGACGCCCCGGGCGCCTACTTCGATGTGTCAGCCGCTCGCCGAGCCGTGGACGCTATCCAGTCGTTCAAGCACACGAAGGGGCGGTGGGGGAACTCCCGGCTTCGGCTCTCGCCGTGGCAGATCGTGTGGGTAATCGCCCCAATCTTCGGATGGCTCGCCCATGACCCGGAGTTGGGCCGCGCGGTGCGAGTCATCCGCTCGGCGTGGATCGAAGTACCGCGAAAGAACGGCAAGTCCACGCTTTCGTCCGGCATCGGTCTGGTGCTGTTGCTCGCGGACCGCGAGATCGGCGCAGAGGTGTACGCGGCTGCTGGCTCGCTTCCACAGGCCGAGCGTGTCTTTGACGACGCTAAGCGCATGGCGCTCACTTCGCGGGCCGTACGGGGCCGTGTGGAGGTTCTACGGGGCCTTATACGGGTGCCGCGTACGGGCGGTGTCTTCCGAGCCCTCTCGAAGATCGCCGAGACCGCCCACGGCTTGAACGTGTCCGGCGCGATTGTGGATGAGGTGCACGTGCACAAGCGGCGTGACCTTATCGACGCTATCGAGACCGGCACGGGCGCCCGAGATCAGCCGTTGGTCATCTTCATTACGACGGCTGACGAGGGTACCGAGGGCAGCATTTACGACGAGAAGCACACGTATACGCGCCGATGCGCGGACGCCGTGGTCTCGGACCCGGGCCACTACGGCGTGATTTGGGCTGCCGAGGAGAAAGACGACCCGTTCGCAGAGAGCACGTGGCGTAAGGCGAATCCGGGGCTCGGCGCGTCTCCCTCGCTCGCGTACATGCGTCGTGAGGCGAACAAAGCCAAGTCGACGCCGAGTTACTTCGCAACGTTCTGTCGTCTGTCGCTCAACCGAAGGATGCGGGCCGCTTCGCGGTGGCTGCCGCTATCGCTGTGGGACGAGAACAACGGCCCCGTGAACGACAAGACGTTTCGGTATCGGCGAGCGTGGGGCGGGGTCGACCTCTCCGCGGTCTCCGACTTGTCGGCGTGGGTTCTCGCTGTTGAATCCCGCGTGCCCGGTGTGGAACTGGAACTAGTGGCCCGGTTCTGGCTGCCCGAGGAACGGGCGGACGAGCTAGAGCAACAGCTACAGGTCCCCATCCGGCAGTGGGCCCGCGAGGGGCTGATCACGCTTACCGAGGGCGACGCGATCGACTATGACGCCATCGAGAAACAGATAGTCGCGGACTGTCGCCGGCTGGACGTCCAGCGGATTTCGTACGACCGGATGTTTGCCGGGCAGCTCGTCCAGCGCATCGAGGCGAAGACGCGTGGTGTCGACGTCGTTCCGGTCGCGCAGACCTACCTAGGCATGTCTCCGGGCTGCAAGGAACTTGAACGGCTGTTGCGCGAGGGCCGAATACGGCACGGCGGTAACCCGGTGCTCCGCTGGAACGCGAGCGTGGTGGAGGTGTACCGCGACGGCAACGACAACATGCGCCCGGTGAAGCCGGACCGCGGAAAGTCGTCCGCGCGTATCGACGGGATTGCCGCTGCGGTCATGGCACTTGACGGCTACGTGCGCCGACCGCTCAAACGTCCTCGCGCTGCGAGCGCTTAGGGGCGAGGCCCCGGGTTTCCCCGAGACCCCGCTTGAGTGTGCGGTCAAATTCCCCGAACCCACATCTTAACGAGGGGTGGGAGACACGTCGCCGCTGCAATTAGCGCAGCGCCGCCCGCAGCCAATGCCGCCCATAGTGCCCCCTGTAGGGCAAAGGCGATAATCCCCGCAATCAGAGCGAAGACCAGTGCCACAAGGATGATGCAGATAACTGCCATCTTGTCCAGGGCGGTGGCGGTAGTCGGGTTGGGTGTACTCATCTCGGATATCTCCATTCGTTAGGTGTCTGCCATAGATCACGTCCTTTAATTGACAACTTGGATTCGGGGGCAAGGTTGCCTCCCTCCTCCATTACGCCAATTTTTAGGGGGCGTTAATCATGCGTGTGCCTCCTAGGCACTCGTGGCAGGGCGACAGACCGTCTGCCGCCCTTGGTGCCACGGTAGCGACTGAACCCGCCCTCGGTGTCACGTTGCTGACGAACCAACAGAAAGTGCGTGCGCCGTGACACGGCGTGCCCGTTGGTGTCTGAAATTGGAGGTGCCTGAGTGGCCGAAACCCCGCTACAGATGACGGTCCGGCTCCGCGCGAAGATCGAGCGACGGAAGAACGAGACCCGCAAGTGGTCCGACGCGTACGAGGGAAAGCGACCGCTGCTGTTCGCGTCGCCCGAGTTCAGCGCGCAGACGGGCGGACTGTTCAAGGACTTTTCCGATAACTGGTGTGCGACGGTCCCTGACGCGACGGTGGAACGGCTTATGCCGCTCGGCTTCCGGCTGGAAGACGGCACGGTGGACCAGGCAGCCGCGACGGCATGGCGGAAGTCCGAGTGCGACGTAGAGATTGGCCTAGCGCTGCTGGAAGCGCTGATCACGGGCCGCTCTTACGCGCTGGTCTGGAAGCCGGACGGGATCAATACCGAGATCACCTTTGAGCACGCGGCAAACGCCATTGTCGAGTACGTCCCGGGTCGCCGCCGGCTCCGCGCTGCGGGGCTAAAGGCGTGGCGTGATGGGACGTGGGAGTTCGCAACGCTGTTCACCCCGGACATGGTGTATCGGTGGCAGCGAAAGGGCCGAAGCCACGAGTGGACCGGCCGTACCGTCGGGCTTCCGCGGGGCGAGCCCTCGCACATCCCGAACCCGCTCGGGGTTGTCCCGCTGGTGGAACTACCGAACCGGGGACGGTTGCACGGAAAGCCGCGCTCCGAGCTGGTGACCGTGCTCCCGCTACAGGACTCCGTTAATACCTTGTGGGCTCACCTGCTCACGGCTTCGGACGGTCTCGCTCTGCCCGCTCGGGCAATCCTCGGGATGGACAGACCCGTTCGGGAGATCATTGACCCCGAGTCGGGCGAAGTCGTCGGCGAGGAAGACGAGCCCATTGACAAGTTCCGCTCGGATCGTCTGCTGTGGCTGGAAAAAGAGGGCGCATCGATCGCCGAATTCTCCGCCGCCGATCTCGACAACTACCTAAGGGTTATCACAAAGGCAGTCGAGCACATCGCGGCGCAGACCCGCACGCCCGCCACGTACCTAAGTGGGCAGCTCATCAACGTGAGTGCGGACGCCCTCGCCGCATCGGAAGCCGGTCTAGTGGCCAAAGTGACCGAGCGGCAACGGCACTTCGGCGCAGGGCTGCGCGAAGTGATGCGGCTGGAAGCCCTCGCAGCCGGCGAGCGGGGACGAGCCGAAGCCCTCGCGCTCGGCACGGTGATTTGGCGTGACCCGCAGTTCCGTTCGGACTCCCAGTACTCGGACGCGCTCGTCAAGCTCAAGAGCATTGGCGTGCCGGATGAGGCTCTGTGGGAGCGAATCCCCGGGGTCACCCCGGACGAGATAGCTCGGTGGAAGCGGATGCGCGACGACCAGGCAGGCGCGATCCTCGGCGGCAACGTGGCCGCGCTGTACGGGCCGAAGCCGCCCGAGGACGACCAGGGCGAAGACGAGCCCGCGGACGAGCTGCCGGACGTCGCGTAATGCCGGACTCCGCGACGCTCGCACAGACCCGTTACACGGAAGTCCAGAGCATCACGCGCAGCGTGGTCGACGCCGTACAAGCTCTGTGGCGGGACGTGACCCCGGACCGCATCCTGTCCGCCATGTCCGGCGAGACCGGCCGCGCGATCCTCGCCGCGGTGACCGCCGGGCAGATGACCGCAGCGGCAGGGGCCCAAGCGTTCGTCACCGCATCCATGCTCGCGCAGGGTGCGGCAGCCGGCCCGCTCGGCCTGCTGAACCCGGGCGCCCTCGCAGGGCTCGCCGCGGACGCTCGTCCGCTCTCCACGCTGCTATACGTCCCGGCTATCAGCACGGCTCAAGCTCTAGCCGGCGGAGCGTCCGCGGAAGTGGCATCCCTGGTCGGGCTGAACCAAATGGCCATGCTCGTGTCGACCACGGTTGCCGACACGGCGCGTGCCGCTACGTCGGTCGCCATGGCTGCCGAGCCCCGGTGCGTGTCCTACGTCCGTGTGGTCCGGCTGCCCGCGTGTGCCCGCTGCATTGTTCTTTCCGGGCGCCAGTACAGCTACAGCACCGGCTTTCGTCGGCACCCTCGCTGTGACTGCGGCATGGAACCGATGACGGATTCCGAGTGGCGCGGGACCGACACCCCGGAAGAACTCTTCCGCCGGATGAGCCCCGAGGACCAGCGGAAGCGGCTCGGCGCCGCAGGGGTCAAGGCACTGGAAGCCGGGGCCGATCTCGGGCAGCTCGTGAACGCTCGGCGCGGACTGTCGACGGCAGCCACGAGCCGGGGCCCGCTGCGGGTGACCACGGAGGGGACGACGAAACGCGGCATCGGCGGGAAGTCCCTCGGACCGTTCGCGAAAGTGCCCGGGGGCGGGCGCTACGAGCGCGCAAAGGAAGCCCGGCTAATGCCGGAAACCATTTTCAAACTTGCTGGCGATGACCGAGAGCACCAAATAGCGATGCTCCGGAAACACGGATACATCACGTGAGGGGACCCATGCCTAACGATCCGAACCCAAACCCGAACCCGACCGGCCCGGAGCCGAAGCCGGGCGAGGGCGACCCGAAGCCGAGCGGCAACCCGCCCGAGGGCACGAAGCCGGGCGAAGGTGGCAACGACTCTGCTGCCGAGCTGTCCGCCGAGCGTGCTGCCCGAGCTGCCGCCGAGACGCGCGCCGAGGAAGCCGAGAAGGAAGCGGCCCGACTCCGCCGCTCGAACGCTGCACAGAAGCCCGGAGACCTTGACGCGCTCCGCGACGAGATCCGGGCCGACTTCATGGCACAGCTCGTCCGCGCCGAGCTTCGCGCGGCGGCAACGGGCAAGCTCCGTGACCCTGCGGACGCGCTCGCCCTGGTCGATCTTGCCGCGTTCACCGGTACGGCGGGCGACGTCGACACCACGGCCATTGCTGCCGCCGTGGACCAGCTCGTCAAGGACAAGCCGTATCTCGCCGCGGAGTCGACCGCATCGAGCCCCGCCCCGTGGGGTGACGTCGGCTCGGGGCAGCGCGGCACCACGGACCCGGCGGACGAGCCGGCGACGCCGCTCGATCGGCTGCGAGACGCGTACAGCACCGCCGAGTAACCCGCACACCCATCCACACCGAGGGGACACACAAAACGTGCGTCCCTTTTTTCATGCCCAAATTCAGGGGGATAGCACATGGCGCTTTCGCTCGCCGAGTCCGCGAAGCTCAGCACCACCAACCTACAGCGCGGAGTCATCGAGACTTTCGTACAGGAATCGTCCATCCTGGACCGCATTCCGCTCATGCCCATTGAGGGCAACTCGTACAGCTACAACGAGGAATCCACGCTGCCGGGAGTCGCTTTCCGTAGTGTGAACGAGGCGTACACCGAGAGCACGGGTACGGTCAATCAGAAGTCGGAATCCCTGGTGATTCTCGGCGGTGACGCGGACGTGGACCGTTTCATCGTCCAGACCCGCGGCAACCTGAATGACCAGAGGGCTATTCAGACCCGCATGAAGGTCAAGGCTGCCGCCTATAAGTACCAGGACACGTTCTTCAACGGTGACACCGCCACCGACCCCAAGTCCTTTGACGGTCTGCGTAAGCGGCTCACCGGCTCGCAGGTGATTTCCGCGGGCACGAACGGTGCTCCGATCGTCGGCAACGGCGGCACCGACGCGCACACGTTCTTCGATCTGCTGGACGGTCTCGTGGGCTCCGTCCCGGGCCTGAACAGCACCAACGGTGCGATCTACGCCAACCGTCAGGTAATCGCGAAGATCAAGAGCGCGGCTCGCCGGCTCGGCGGTTACGAGATGGTGCGCGAGGCTCTTACCGGCAAGCTGGTGGCGACGTACAACGGCATTCCGCTGCTCGACCCGGGCCAGACTGCCGCGGGCGCGGACATTCTTCCGCAGACGGAGACGCAGGGTACGGCCACCGACGCGTCCAGCATTTACGCCGTTCGCTTCGGTCAGACCGAGGACGACCAGGCCGTGACCGGTCTCACCAATGGCGGTGTCATGGTGGACGATCTCGGGCAGCTCGAATCCAAGCCCGCTTACCGCACGCGAATTGAGTTCTACTGCGGTCTCGCCGTGTTCGGCGGCAAGGCTGCCGCGCGTCTTAACGGCGTCCTGGCCAAGTAGCCGAGAGGGGTACGGAATTGCCGCCGCGTAAGCGTGCAGCGTCCGCCCCCAAGATTCCGCACACGGATTCCTGTCCGCCCCCGCCCCGCATTGAGAGCTTCCCGGTTCTCGATTCGGGCGGGGTCGCACGGACCGTGACGCGGTGTCTGGCGTGCGGCGCACAGACAGTCAAGTAACCAGGGGAGGTAACGCGAATGGCACTCCCCGCACTGGCCACCGTGGACCAGCTTGCCGCGTGGATGCAGCGCGAGCCGGCCGAGCTGCCCGAGGGCGCCGCCCTGGTGCTCGATGTGGCGTCCGCGGTGGTCCGCCGGGAAGCCCGGCAGAGCTTTACCCGCGGGACCAGCTCGGCCACGCTCCACCCGGACGGGGGTTGGGTGGTGCTGCCGCAGCGTCCCGTGATCGCCGTGCAGTCCGTCCGTGCGGGCGGGCAGCTCGTCCCGCCGGACCGGTGGCAGCTCGTCCGGGACCGGCTCGCCGTGGTCGACGACCAGGCCGTGACCGTCACCTACACCCACGGATACGCGTCCGTGCCCGGGGACGTGCTCGCGGTCGTGCTCACCCTCGCCGGCCGAGTGCTCACCAACCCGTCCGACCTACGGCAAGAGTCGGTCGGCTCGGTCTCGGTGACCTACTCGGCCGAGACCATCGGAGCGTCCCTCGCCCCTGCGGACCGAGACCTACTCGCCCGGTACCGGCGACGCGTCGCGGTGGTGAGGCTCCGGTGAGCGTGCACTACACACAGACGGTCGTGATCGTCCGGGCCCCCTTCGTGGTCGACCGGTACGGCAACGAGACGACCGTTCGGGATTGGGCCCGCGCGACCAGGACGACCGTCCGCCGCGTGTCCGTCCAGCCCGACGTGTCGACCGAGGACACCGGGGACCGGCCCGTGGTCGTCACCGGGTGGCGACTGACCACACGCCGCGGTGTCGACGTCGACCTACAGCCCGGGGACCGCGTGGTGGCGCTCGGCCGGCTGCTCGATATGGACGGCGACGTGGCCCGCTGGACGCTCTCGGGCCGACACCACCACACCGAAGCCCGGCTAAAGGAGGTGATCGGCTGATGCGCTTCCGCCCGAACCGAGCCGGGATCAACTCCCTGATGCGGACGGACGAAGCCGGGGCCGAAGTCCGCCGAATCGCCGAGCGGATCAAGGCTGCCGCGGAGTCGACCACGGGGGGCGACTTCCGGACCGACTCGGCTCTAGGCGCCCGCCGTTGGCGTGCTGCCGTGATCGGCGACTACGCGAAACACAACGACGCCGAGGGCACACGGCGGGCTCTGCTCGGCGGGATGGACGGTGCCGATTGAGCACCCGCCCCGTGGTCGTCATGCCGGACGCGGTGGCCGTGGTCACGAGCTATCTCCGGTCCGCCCTCGCGGCAGCCGGCGAGCCCGTCCCCGTGGTGTCCCGCATCCCGGCCCCGCGTCCCGCTCGGTTCGTCCGGGTGGAACGGGTCGGAGGGGCCAGACAGACCGTCGTGTCTGACCGGCCCCGGCTCGATGTCCACGCATGGGCCGACACCGAAGCCGCCGCCGCTGATCTCGCCGAGCTGGTCCGCGCCCTGGTCCACGTCATCCCCGGAGTCCGGGGCGGGGTCACGGTCTACACCGTGCGCGAAGTCGGGGGCCCGCAGTGGCTACCCGACCCCGAGTCCGGCTCTCCCCGATACGCGTTCGCCGTGGAAATCCACATGCGCGGGCGCGTCCTTCCCGGCGCCTAGTCCGCCGTTTCCCAATCTCGCATTCCTACGGGGGTACACCCATGTCTCTTAGCGCCAATGCTGTGCGCGTTGCCGTGACTGGCGCCGCATACGTGGCACCGCCCAAGACCACACTTCCGACCGATTCCGAAGCCACGTGGAACGCGGCTTTTACGGACATCGGCTGGATCTCCGACGACGGTATTACCGAGTCCAACTCGGCCGATGCTACCGAGATCAAGGGGTGGCAGGGCGGGCAGACCGTCCGCAAGGTGATCAGCTCGTCCGAGATGACGTTTTCCTTTACGG
Organism: Streptomyces sp. NPDC058872; assembly: GCF_042743065.1. Taxonomy (NCBI): domain Bacteria; kingdom Bacillati; phylum Actinomycetota; class Actinomycetes; order Kitasatosporales; family Streptomycetaceae; genus Streptomyces; species Streptomyces sp. NPDC058872. Next base: position 30,708 of record NZ_JBHYMK010000018.1, on the reverse strand, counting down.
CCATCGAGACCAGCAAGACGGTGCTTGAGCTTTACCACAAGGGCTCAAAGGTGGTCACCACGACCGGCAAGTCTGTGCTCGCCGTAAAGGCGCCCGGCCCGGACCGCAGGACGTTCGGTTTCGACGTCATCGACGGTGACTCGCATATCCGGATCGTCATTCCGGACGGCGAAGTCACCGAGACCGGCGACATCACTTACAAGGGCGACGAAGCCATTGCGTACGAGCTGACCATTACGGCCTATCCGGGCCCGGACGGCACCGTGGCATTCAAGTACAGCAATGACCCTGCCTGGTCTGCCGCCCCGCCCGCCTAATCCGAACGCAACGACTTTCTAAGTAGGACTCATGACAACCACCGCTTTCGACCTTGACGTATGGGTCAAGGAAGCCCGCCGGGAACCCTTCCGTTTCACCGTGTCCGGTCGTCTCTTCGAGATGCCCGCAGCGGGAGAGCTGGATAAGTCCGTCCTTACGGCGGTCAACATCGATAACCCGTCCGCTCGGGATATTGAGACCCTGCTAAAGGCGGGTCTCGGCGAGGCGTGGCCCGTCTTCAACGAGATACCGATTCCGCTTGCCGCCCTCGGTGAGCTGTTCCGGCGCTGGCAGGCACACGAGGGTGTGCCGCTGGGGGAATCGTCGGCCTCTGCCGACTCCTGAGTGAGCACGGAGAGGCCATCGAAGCGGACCTAGCCCGCTACTACGGTGCCGATATCCGGGACGTCTTCCGACCGGGCTCCGGGCTCACGTGGCGCCGCTTGCGGGCCCTGGTGACCAATCTCCCCGCCGAGTCGGCCCTTGGGAGGTCCCTCGCCGGCGAAGACGCCGGATGGACGCTGGAAACGCAGCTACTCGCAGCGCTGCACGATCGTTTGGCGGAAGCCAACTGGCAGCGAGGGAACGCGGGTTCAAAGACGCCCGACCGTCGCCCCAAGCCCATTTCGCGGCCCGGAGTACGGCCCGACCGAATCGGCGGCACCGAACGGGACCCGCGCGAAGTCGCGGCCTATCTCGCGCGATTGCAGCCCACCACGGGGGGTGAGGGCTAATGGCCGTGGAAGTCGGCATGGGCTACGTGTCCATCGTGCCGGAAGTCCAAGGGTTCGCCGAGGAACTACAGCGGCAGGTAGCCGGTCCCGCCGAGGACGCGGGACAGAACGGCGGACAGGCAGCCGGCGAGGGCTTCACCGGGAAAATGGGTGGAGCCCTTAAAGCTGGTCTCGCTGCGGTCGGCGTGGCTGCTGCGGCAGTTCTCGTCAAGGGCTTTTCGGATGCCCTGGACCAAACCCGTATCGACGGACGCATACAGGCTTCCCTAGGAAGCACCCCCGCCGAGGCGAAACGGTACGGCGAAGCCGCAGGGCAGCTCTACGCCCACGGCATCACGGAATCCGTAGAGGATGCCGCATCGGCAATCTCGGGCGTCATGCGATCGGGCATCCTTCCGCCGGACGCGACCAACGCGCAGATCGAAGAGATAACCGGCAAGGTTGCCAACCTTTCCGACGTCTTCGAATTGGACCTAGGTCAGACCAGCAATGCCGTTGGTCAGATTCTCAAGAATGGCTTGGCCAAGGATGGTAACGAAGCTCTCGACATCCTGACCGCTGGAATGCAGCGGATGGGGCCGAGGGCCGACGACATGGCCGATACGTTCAACGAGTATTCGACCAAGTTCCGGGACTTGGGATTGTCCGCCGCGGACGCTATGGGGCTCATGTCCCAGGGTCTACAGGCAGGCGCCCGAGACACGGACACGGTGGCCGATGCCCTGAAGGAATTTCAGATCAGGGCGACCGACGGCAGCAAGTCCAGCGCGGAAGCCTACAAGGCAATCGGGCTCAATGCCGAAGAGATGACCCGCAAGATTGCCAAAGGTGGCCCCGGGGCCAAAGAGGGATTGCAGCAAGTCCTAGACGGCATCAAGGCCATTAAGGACCCTGCCGAACAGAACGCGGTAGCGGTCGGGCTTTTCGGCACGAAAGCCGAGGATCTAGGCCGCGCGTTGTTCGCGATGGACCCGAAGACCGCCGTAAAGGCTCTCGGAGACACCGCGGGTGCTGCCAACAATATGGGTGACGCGTTGCACAACAATGCGTCGGCCAAGATCGAGCAATTCAAGCGGACGCTAGAAGTCGGCGTATCCAACTTCATAGGTAACAACGTCCTGCCGCCGCTGATTAGCTTTGCGTCCACGGTCGGCAGCGTTCTCGGCCCCGCGCTCAGCGCCGGTAAGGACTTCGTCTCGGGGTTCTTCACCGCTTTTTCCGGGTCAGCCGGCGGGGCTTCCATCGCGGGTTTCGGGCAGGCTCTACTTACGGCCGGAACGACCCTGCGGGATGCGTTCCTTCCGGGGCTGCAAGGGCTCGTGACGCTCGCCCAAACCACGCTGCTGCCCGCCCTAAAGGGGCTCGGGGACGTTCTCTTTAATCAGCTCGTCCCTGCCTTTATGACGCTCTACACCAACGTGGTGGGGGCCGTCGTTCCCACCCTGTCGTCCCTCGGAAAGATTCTGCTAGAGGTCATTTGGCCCGCGATCATGAGCGTCTATACGTCCGTGGTCGAGAATCTGCAACCGATCTTCGCGTCCGTTTCCTCGTTCATATCCGAACGCGTGGCGCCTGCCGTCCAAATGATCGGCGACAAGCTACGCGAGGTAGTCGACAAAGCCCGTCCGCTCATCGAGGTTGTCACTTCGGTTGTGTCGTGGCTCGGTCGGCTCGCGGCGGACATTCTCGGCGCCGTCATTCCGGTAATTATCAACCTGGCCGGGCCGATCTTTTCGGGCTTGTTCTCCGCCCTCGGAACCGTGATCGGCTGGATTGGTGACGTCATCGGCTGGTTTTCCAGTCTGGCAACGGGCATCCGTGATGCCGGACGCTGGATAGCCGATTTCGCATCCGCCGGAATCCGCAAGTTCGGTGAATTCGTAGAGTGGGTGAAGGGTCTCCCGAAGCGCATCAATGATTCGCTCGGAGATTTCGGGCGGCTGCTGGTCGACAAGGGCGCCGATCTGGTCCGTGGTATCTGGGAAGGTCTCCAGAGCATGGGCGGTTGGCTGAAAGACAAGCTGATCGGATGGGCCAAGAGCGCCATTCCCGGCCCTATCGCCGACGCCCTCGGCATCAACTCGCCCTCGCGTCTCATGAGAGACGAGATCGGTCGGTGGATTCCGCCGGGCGTAGTCGAGGGTATCGACGCCGAGCAATCCACGCTTGACGCGCGTATTCGGTCCATGGTGACTGTGCCCCGAATCGACGGGATAAGACCTCCCGGACGCATACGGCCGGCGCGAGACACTGCGGGCCCTGGTGCCTGGTGGTGGGACGAGCTGCGGCGCATCCTCGCCGAGCGTGAGGACCGACGGGAAATCGTGCTGCGGGTGGGACCGCAGGAAATCGCTCGGGCCGTGGCAGCGGGCAACCGTCAAATAGCTAGGAGGTGATCACATGTGGATTGGGGCTGCCGGAAATCTCCGTCAGATAAAGGACGGCGCAACCAAGTTCGAGCGAAGCCCCGAGGTGAGCGTGAAGGAATTCCGGTCGCTCGCTGGTGGGGTCACGACGTGGGCCCCATCCGTCATGCCACGTCGGTACTCCCTCGAATGGGAGGCAATGGCACCGGCCGACGTGGCACACATAGACGCGCTCGCGCGCCGGATTTCCTATACGGGGCCCCTGGTGCTGCTGGACCCGCTCGCCGTCAACATCCTTTCGGGGCGGCAGTCGGAGGGGAAAGGCGACTTCCGCCAATGGGAGTACAGCGCGTCCGAAGTAACGATGTACGCGACCGGCGCGGCACCGAGTTCGGTGGTGGCCAACGTGACGAGCGTGCCCACGGCCGGTGCGGCGATCGGCTGGAAGCACCCGACATGGGCAGGCTTCCCTGTGCCCGCGGGCTCGGTCACGTGGTGGCCGTGGTCTTTCGGGTACTCCCATGCTGCCAAGATCAGCGGGCTTGATCTCAAGTGGTACAGCGCGGGCGGGTCTTGGCTCAGCACGACCACGCAGACCGACGCGTCTCGGCCCATGGTCGCCACCGTGCCGTCCGGGGCGGCATTCGTGTTGCCGTCCCTCCGGATCACGGCAACCGGGTTCTACACGCTCAGCCGGGCTGCTCTCTGTCTTGGGGACGCTGCGGCGTACCTGACATCCGTAGGCAGCTCACTGCCCCTCGGCGAGGGCTGCCCCGGGGTCAGCATCACGGGGTACCGCCATGCCGCCACCCCCGGGGACGGGACGTACCGGGATATCGGCCTGGATCTTGTGGAGGTGACGAGTGCGACAGGCTAGCGCTGCGCTTACGGCTGCTCTCGGAGCCGGCGAGCGTTCCCCCGCCCATGTGGTGCGGCTCGGGGGCGAGGACATGTCGGACCGGGTACAGAGCTGGTCCCTAGACCGTGCGTACTCGACCGATCTCCCCGAAGCGGTCCGGGCTTTCTCCGGGTCGACGAGCGCAGAATTCGCCGTGTCCGTCACGGGCCGCGCCGATCATTCGGCACCGGGCACGCTCGGCCCATGGGCGAGCCGGTACACGGGCGATGCTGCCCGCCCGGGACAGTCCGTCGTGGCCGGATGGGGCATCGCAGGTGAGCCCCTGGACGCGTTCCGGGGCACGGTCCGCAGCCGCTCGGCCGAGTCCGCTACGGACATCGTGTCCGTGACCGCGCTGGACGGGGCCGAACGCCTACGGCAGCCGGCGAAGCTGCCCCGCCCATCCTTTCCGCTGCGAACGATGGACCCCTATAAGGGAAATACGGCGTGGGCCGCTTCGTGCACATGGGTGGTGGACGAGCTACTACGAAAAGCCGGTATCCACACCTGTCCGCCCCCGCGTCCGACCGCGATTTTGTACGCGTCCATGCACGGAGGGGCTGCCCCGTCCATCGGAGAGCTACGGAGCCTTTCCGGTATCTGGAATTGGTGGGTGCAGGATAAGGCACCTTTCGAGAGCTGCGCGGACGCCACCTACTACAGTTCACCGTCCGCGAATTACGGCCCTGTGGCGACTGCGGTAAACCGCGCGATCGGTGACGGTCTCTGGCTGGAAGGGTGGGTCAATACCGAGGGCGGGTCCGACACCATGGACAAGACCATCCGGTATCGGCTGGAGTACGACGTCACAAACGGCGGCACTTCGGATCACCGCTTCCTCGGCCTTGAAATCAACTTCACTACGGGCGTTATCACCGCTAGCCACGGCACCAGTTACGACCCTGCCTTGAATCAGAAAGTGACTTGGACGCCCTCGTTCCTGACGGGTAATTCAGGGGTTCATCACTTCGGCTGGTGGGTCGAGTGGAGCGCAACGGGAGTTCCCACCGTGGTGCCCTACATTTCCCGCTCGTCTGCCGCCTGGTGGTACGGGGGAAACGGGGTGCTAGGTGCCACGCCCTCACCCCCTGGCGACCTGTACGCAATCAATTTGGCAATGACCAACATTCGCGCCGAAGCAATGCAGGTTTCAAAGCTGAAGACGCGTCCCGCCACTCACGCCGAGCGCACTCTTGAAGGGACTTGGATCAAAGGCGGAACGCTCGGAAAGCCGGGTTTCCAACTCGCTTCCATCCCGAAGGTTTCCGGCGACTCCTGGTCGGTGATCACCGAGATTGCCAAGAAGACACTATCCACGGTTGAGTTTGACCGGGACGGGTTTTTCCGAATGCAGGGGTATTCGCGGTGGGCTACGACTCCGAGCACGCCGGCCGTGACCGTGTCCTCTGCGAGGGAGCTAGCTAGCCTCACCGTGTCAGAGGAAATCGACGCGTGCCGCAATGACGTGACAGTCAAGTGGTCCAACTTCGGCGGGCACGACTACGAATACTTGGGCGTGCGAGACGCCAACGTGATTTCCATCCCTTCCGGCTACACGACCATTCGATCCCTGCCGATCAGCGAGGACCGGTACGACTGCGATGCACCCTCACTCAGTACCGCCCTAGAAGGGATTGGGATTCTTGTGCTGCGGACAGGTGCCCTTGCCACCAGTCCACTTGCCCGGGGCGTCGCGGAATGGGAAGTGCGGCGGGACGGTGGCGAAACGCGTCTATCGATTCTGAATCGCGGGCCCTCCACGATCTATTATCACGGGGCAGTGCTCGACGCTGACCGCGACGATTCGTCCACCAAAACCCCTGCCATTTCTGTAGCCGTGGCGCGCGACACTGCGAGTCAGGCGGCGTACGGGGTGCAGGCTTACGAGCACGATGCGACCCCGTGGGTCCAGTTCCCCAATGACGCTTCGGCACTGGCCGACGCGCTTATCAAGGCTGCGGCTTTTCCTGCGCCTCTACTGCAAAGCGTTGAAATCCTGCCCGATCCCCGGATTGATCTCGGGGACGTTGTGCGCGTGGTCGATAGCACGGGGGCCGCTCTGGACACCCTTGCGTGGGTCGTCGGCGTGCGCACCGAGGGGAGCGACGCCGCGGTGAAACAGACGCTCACGCTGCGGGGAGCGCAGACCAATGGAGCGCCAAAGGACCAGGGCTTGTTTCCGGACCCGCCCACCCGGCCCGGAGCACCACCGCCGAGATAGAGAGGGGAGGGACATGGACGACCAGGACGACCCGCTAGGCGTCCGCATCGGCGCGCGAGAGATCTACGACGAAGTGGTAGGGCTGCGCGAGGACGTGCGGTCCCTAGGCCAAGAGGGGGAGAGCGTGACGGAGACGCTAGAAGACCACGAGACCCGTATTCGCGGGCTCGAATCGGAGCGCGCGAAGTATGTGCTTCCGGTCGCGCTGATTACGGCCGTGGCGACCGTGGTTGCCGCCGGGCTCGCAGTGGCCAAGCTCGGCGCGTAGCCCACCACCAGCACCAGCACACGCCCCGTACCGGGCTCACCGGGCGGGGCTTTTTCATGCCCAAAATCAGGGGGATTCATGGGAACCGTAGACGCGATGATCAGCGCTGCCACGGCATCGCTCGGATACAAGGAAGGGCGAAACAACGACACCACGTTCGGCAAGTGGTACGGGCTGAACTACAACCCGTGGTGTGACATGGCTGTGTCCAAGTGGGCTGCGGACAGCGGGAATTCCGCTGTGATCGGCCGCTTTGCCTACTGCCCCAGTCATGTGAATTGGTTCAAGGCTCGGGGACAGTGGCACGGCCGAAGCGTCGCCGCGAAGCGCGGGGACATCGTGTTCTTTTCCTGGGACGGGGGCCCGGTTGCCGATCACGTCGGCATCGTGACCGAGGACGCTGCCCCGGGCGCGGACGTCCGCACCATCGAGGGGAACACGTCCGCGGGCAACGCGGGCTCGCAGGGCAACGGGGACGGGGTGTACCGCAGGACCCGGGGCCGCTCGGTGATTCTCGGCTTCGGGCGACCCGCGTACGACCGGCCCCGCCCCCGTTTCGCGCAGTTCCCCGGGACCGCATGGTTCAAGCGCAACCCGCGCTCGCCGCTGATCACTGCCATGGGTCGCCGGCTGGTCGCCGAGGGCTGCGGGCGCTACTCGTCCGGGCCCGGTCCGCAGTGGACCGAAGCCGACCGCAAGAGCTACGCCGCGTGGCAGCGAAAGCGCGGATTCACGGGCACCGACGCGGACGGGTGGCCCGGCAAGACCACGTGGGACGCGCTCAAGGTCCCTGCCGACGTCTGACACGCCCCGTGAGCGGTTCCCGGCTCCGCGGGGACCAGCTCGGGCACGCAAGCACCCACCCATTCACGCACAGCAACTACAGGGGGACACCCATGACGTTCATCAAGACTCATCCGGCCCGTATCTACGCCGTGGCGGTCGCCGCCCTCGCCCTGGTGGCGCACTACCGGCCCGAGCTGCCGAGCGCGCTCGTCCTCGGTCTCGTGGCTGCCGTCCTCGGTGTCGGTGAGGCAGTCCAGCGCACCGAGAACGGCAAGACCACTGCGGCCGGCGAGCCGGTCCCGAACGACGACCAGGCGGACGCGTTCACCGAGCACCAGGACGCCGAGGGCGCCGCGGAGTGACCTACCGACACATAGGGCTCATGGGCCGCGCGGGCTCCGGTAAGGACACCGTGGGGGCCCGGCTCGTCTCCCGGTTCGCGTTCGCTCGTATCGCGTTCGCGGACCCGCTGCGCGCTCTCGCCCTCGATGTGGACCCCATCGTGGGACACGAACCGACCGGCTTCGAGCCGATCCCGCTCCGTCTGTCGGACGTGGTCCGGCGGGAAGGGTGGGACCGGGCCAAGGGGCGCCCGGAAGTGCGCCGCACGTTGCAGCGGCTCGGGCAGGGAGTCCGCGACCAGGACGCAGAGTTCTGGGTCCGGCTCGCCCTCGCAAAACTCGATGTCGCCGAGCGGTGGCACATCCCTGCCGTCATCACGGACTGCCGGTACGCGAACGAAGCCCGCGCACTCCGCGAACGGGGGGCGCTGCTGGTGCGCATCGAGCGTCCGGGCAGGCACGGCCCCGCCGGCGAGGACGAGCGGCAGCACCGCAGCGAGACCGAGCTAGACGACTTCCCCGCGGACGCCGTGCTGACCAACGGCGGGTCCGTGGACGAGCTGTACGCGCTCGCGGACCGGCTCGCCGTACCGCGCTGATCAGCGCGAGGGGATGACGGCATGACGACCAGGACGCCGTTTTGGTTTTCTCTCTATTTTCTTAGACGCATACCAAAAAACAGTCTGAACCGTCATCCCGTCATCCCCTCGCACCACACACATTCACGAGGGGGACACACCCATGCCCGGAGCCATCCGGACTATCAAGCGCGGCGGCAGCCGCTTCTACGTCAACCCGAGCACCGCCGAAAAGGTACCGGGAGTTACGTCTATCGTCTCGATGCTCCCAAAGCCGTACCTGACTTTCTGGGCTGCTCGGATGACCGCGGAAACCGCCGTGGAGAACCTTGACGCCGTACGGGCTATCGCCGAGCGCGACCCCGCGGGCGCCGTGGACTTCCTGCGCAACGCGCACACCCGATACACCAAGCTCCGGGCAAAGGTGGGGTCGGACGCGCATGACATGTTCGAGCGCATGATTCGGCTGGAAGAGATCGGCCGAGTCCACCCCGACCTAGAGCCGTACCGCATCGGCTTTGCCGAGTTCCTTACCGCTGTGCGCCCGCAGCTTGTCCGTGCCGAAGACGTGGCGTGGTCGGATGAGCACCGTTACGCGGGCAGCTTTGACGCCATTGTGCGTGTGCGGCTCGGCGAGGACGGTAAGCCCGACCACGAAAACGGCGAGTGGCACACGCTCGTTGTCGACTGGAAGACGTCCAAGTCCGCTTATCCGGACGTTGCGCTACAGCTGGCAGCGTACGCGCACGCCGACCGGCTGATTTCCCCGGACGGCACGTCCGAGCCCATGCCGCAGATCGACGGGGCTGCGGTTCTGCACATCACGCCCGAAGGGTGGGTGTTCAAGCCGGTCCGGATCGATGAAGAGATTTTCAATGTCTTTCTGACGCTGCGGCACGTCTTCCACTGGGACCGAGACCTTTCCAAGACCGTTTTCGGCGTCCCGATTGCCGAGAGCGTCCGCCGGCTTGTCACCGGAACGCAGCGGCGAGCCGCTTAAACAACTCCACACCGCACCCAGACCCGGACGAGCGCACCTAGGCGACTCGTCCTTTTTCATGCCCAAAAACAGGGGGATACAGCATGGCTCTGCGCATTTTCGAGACCGACCCGGACGCGATGCCGAAGGGTTCTTTCTCTGACGACACGGTGGGTCGATTCCACTCGGGCCGCTCCGTCAACGGCATTCCGGAAGCCCTTTCCGCGTGGAAGGTTTCCACGGGTGACCCGGAAGTGGCCGACGCAATCGCTCAGCTCATGGGCGGTACTCCCGAGGAGACCGATTCCCAGTCGGAAAACTTCATTGAGATTCTGACCGAGGCGAAGCGCGTCAAGGTGGTTCTCGCCGGCGCGGACGCGATCACGTCGGACATGAAGCTGTGGAACGGCAACGTTCTTATTCACCACTGCGACGGTGTCGAGTTCCTTTCTCCGGATGAGGACCGGGGCAAGGCGTGCGGCTGCCCGGCCCTTATGGAGGACCGTAAGGCGGCTGCGAAGACGAAGCGCGGCCCGTCCCCGAGCATTTCGGTTCTGTTCCGGCTCGCCGAGGATTACGACCTTGGCCTTTTCCGGTTCCAGACCGGTTCGTGGAAGCTCGCGGAGACCCTTCACGAGATCGGCAACGCGCTCGACAAGATCAAGGGCGAAGCCCTCGCCGAGCTGGGCATTGAGCTGGTGGAGTACACGACGAAGAAGGGCCGAGACGTCTCTTACTTCAAGCCGGTCGTCAAGGTTCTCAAGCCCTGGTCGGACGCCGTGGCGGAGCCGACTCCGTACTAGCCGGCGCGGGGCCCGGCACGGTTCGGGCCCCTCTTTAACGGGGGTATCCACATTCCGATTCTGGAACTGTGCGCCGGGTACGGGGGGATCGGTCGGGCCGTAGAGGCACTGACCGGAGAGAGGATCAGATACGTTGCGGAAGTTGATCCGTATGCGTCTTTGATCCTCGCCCACCGGTATCCGCACGCACCGAATCTCGGAGACATTACCAAATACGACTGGTCCACCATTGCGGGTGAGGTGGACATCATTACGGCGGGTTTTCCCTGCCAGGACATCAGCAACGCAGGAAAGCGGGCGGGGATTCACGGTGAGAGGTCGGGTATCTGGGAAAGCGTACTCGGGGCCATTCGCGTTCTTCGACCACGGCTCGTTTTCTTGGAGAACGTATCCGCCATCCGAAACCGGGGCCTCGCGCACGTACTCGCGGGATTGGCCGAGGCACGGTACGACACTCGATGGTGTTGCCATCGGGCGTCCGCAGTTGGAGCCGCCCACCACCGCGATAGATGGTTTCTCATCGCTTCCCCTACTCCCCACCCCTCTGGCGTCAGACGCCACGAAGGGGCCGGACTTCGCGAGGGATGAGCGGGACGGTAGCGGCGGGCAGGATCTCGTTACCGCCGTGGCGCGACTATTCGACAAGGAACGCGCACACAAGCTGTTCAAGACCCCCACCGCGAATTTGGGAACGAACGGCGCTCCGCAACATCCGGATAAGCGACGTGCGGGCGGACACGGGCCGACTCTCGATGATGAGGTTTCCTATCTGCTGCCCGTAGACCCGGAAGTGGCCGAGGAAACTCCGGGCGCCTTTCATAGTCCCCGCGAGTGGTGGGCGGACTACGCGCCGGCTGTGCATCGCTGGGAAGTGCTCATGGGCACCCCCGCACCGATCCCGGTTGAGTTCGGCCCGCGCGGTGGTCGACGTCTCGCCGCAGTGTTCGCGGAATGGCTTATGGGGTTGCCGCGGGGCTGGATCACGCACATTCCGGGGCTCAACCGTGCACGGCAGCTCAAGGCAGCCGGAAACGGAGTGGTGAGCCAACAGGCTTTTGCAGCCTATCTGCACCTACTGAATCACAAGGGGGACGAGCATGGGTAAGCGCGGTGTAGTCACCGACTACAGCGGCGAGGAACTTTACCGAGACGATCTAGTGGCGTATGCCGCTCGGCAGGGGAACCGAGTTCGGATGGTTGACGCCATCGTGGACAAGGTGACCACGCGGCTTGTCGACGGGCGTCTTCGCGCGATGCTGCGCGTACAGCCGACCGGAGTTGAGTCCGGATTCACCAAGCGCCGATCCCTCCGAAAGGAGTGGATTAGCGCCGAACACGTGCGGCTCATCATCCCGGCTGTTACGGGCGAGCGGCACTAAGAGCGACGACCAGGCAGAGGGCCGGGCGACCGAAACGGGTTGTCCGGCCCTCTGCTGTGTGGGGGACGAATGATCTACGAAATATCTGCCGACTACGCGCCCCCCATCGGGGACGTGCGCGAACTCTCGGCCGGTGACGAGCTACACCTTTACGACGGCTGGAAGACCCGCCCGGACTGGCTGCGGTATCTCGCGGCGGCAGCGCACGCCATGGGCCGGGGCTGCGTGATCCGTCAGGGGGCCGACCTTGGCTAACCCGAACAAGGCACGCGGCACGGCATGGGAGAGCGCTGTACGGGACTTCCTGAATCGGTTTCTCGGGCTGGTCGACGAGCGCGGCACGTTCGTGGACCCCTTCGACGGCATGAACGTCCGCCGGGCTGCGCAAGAGGGCGCCGCGGACGTGGGCGACGTGCACGCGGTCCCGTTCATTCTCGAATGTAAGGACGTGGCGAGCGCCGCTGTTCCGACGTGGCTGCGGCAAGCCGAAGTCGAAGCCCGGCACGCGGGCTTCCCGTACGGCGTGGTCGTGCACAAGACCCGCCGGGCCCCGGTCCACGCGGGCCGCGTCCACTTCACTGTCCGTACGTGGACCCGGGTACGGCTCGCCCTCGGGCACACGAGCCGCACCATGGCCGAGCTGTACGGCGGCACGTTCACGGTGCGCGGGCTCGACACGGGCCGCTGGTACGTGTCCCTGCCCCTGTGGGACTTCGCGTCTCTGCTCGCGGACTACCGCGCTCTCCACTCGGGGGTGAGCCGTGCTGTTCGCTGATCTGCTCTCCCGCTTCGGCGACGTCGCCGAGCACCAGGACGGCGGGTACGTCGCACGCTGCCCCGCCCACGACGACGGACGCCCGAGCCTCCGCCTCTGGAGGGGCGAGGACCTGAAAGTCAGGATCACGTGCCGCGCCGGCTGCGACACGGCAGACGTCATCCGGGCCGTGGGGCTCGACTGGTCGGCACTGTTCGACGTGCCCGGCCCCGGAGCCACCGTGTCCGCCGAGCGGCCCGAGCTGGTCCCCGCGCGCTTCGTCGCCGGGCTCGCTGCCTACGTCGACCGCACCACCGCAGCTCTCGGCGACTGGTCTTCCGAGTGGGCCGGGCGGGCCCGGGACTATCTCGCGAAGCGCTTCGGGCTCGATGTCGAGACCGCGATAGATCTCGGCATCGGCGTGGACCCCGGGGACCAGGGCGACGCGTTCCCGTACCTGTCTCGGCAGTACCGGGCTCACCCCCGGCTCACTGTCCCGCTACACGGGTGGGACGGAGTGGCCCGAGGACTACAGGGACGGGACCTCTCCGGCGACTGCCCCGCGCGGTGGCTCTCCCTGGTCAACCCGCGCGGTCACCGCTGGTCCCCGTACGGCGTGTTCCGCGGCGCGGGCGGATACGGCACGGTCCTGGTCTGCGAGGGGCCCGGAGACGCGCTCACGGCCGTTGCGTGCGGCTATGACGCCGTGGCCATCCGCGGTGCTTCCCTGGCCGGCTCGCCCGAGCTGGTTGCCGAGCTTGCCGAGGGGCTGCGGGGCTCGCTCGTCATCCTCGCCGGCGACGCCGACCGAGCGGGATCGGGCTTCACGGCACGGCTCGCGGCCGGTCTCGCCGAGCACGGAATTACGGCGTACGCGATCGAAATCCCGCGTCCTGGTTGGGACTTGACCGACTGGCGCGAGGACGGGCCCGAGCGGTTCGCCACCGAGCTACACCGTGCGGTCAAGGCAGCCAAGCCCGTACGCGACTCCGCGGACGCCGAGGACGAAGCCCGCTCCGCCGAGCTTGCCGAGCGCACCGGAGCCGACGCGGTCACCCGGGACCAGGGCGCCGAAGCCGCCGAGATCCTTGCCCGGCTCGTGGGGCAGCTCGGCGAGAGCGACGCCATGAACGCACACGCGCTTATCGCGTGGTGCGGGGGCCGCATCCGCTATGCCGCGGGGCTCGGGTTCTACACGTGGGATGGCTCGGTGTGGGTCCGCAGTGACACCCGCGTCCGGCAGGAAATCCACCGCATGGGGGCCGCGCTCGTCCTCGCGGGACAGACACAGGCTGCCCGCGGATTCACCATGACCACGCGCATTGACGCACTCATGACGGAACTCAAGTCCGTACCGTCCGTGCGGGTAGAGGCAGCCGATTTCGACAACCGCCCGGATTTGCTCGCTTTCAGGAATGGGGTCGTGGATCTCCGTACGGGTCGGCTCCGTCCGCACGACATGCGCGACATGCTCACGTACGGGCTCGACCTTGATTACCGGCCGGAAGCGGCGTGTCCGCGGTGGGAAACCTTCCTCGCCGAGATCTTCCCCGGTATGCCGGACATGCCCGCGTACATTCAGCGGCTCGTGGGCTACGGCATTACCGGACACGTCACGGAACAGTCATTCGCCGTTTTGTGGGGGAAGGGCGCCAACGGTAAGTCGGTGCTTGTCGACACTCTTACGGCAGTGTTTCGCGCTATCAGTAAGACCACGCCGTTCGCGACGTTTGAAGCCAAGTCGAGCGGCGGCATTCCCAACGACATCGCTGCGTTGCGTGGTGCCCGGCTCGTCATGGCGTCCGAGGGTGAGAGCGGGGCGCCCATGTCCGAAGCGATCCTAAAGCGGGTGACCGGTAAGGACATGATCTCGGCCCGCTATCTGCGACGGGAGTTCTTCGAATTCAAGCCGTCGTTTCTGCTGATGCTCGCGACCAACCACAAGCCGAAGTTTAAGAGTCAGGACGAGGGGCTTTGGCGTCGCGTCAAGCTCTTGCCGTTCCTGCGGTACTTCGCTCCCCACGAGCGGGATACCGAGCTGGACGCGAAGCTACTGGAGGAAGCCGAGGGCATCGCCGCTTGGGCGGTCCGCGGGGCCGTCGACTGGTACCGGGGTGGACTGCGAGACCCGCAGGTCATCACGGGTGCATCACAGGAGTACCGGGAGACGAGCGACCAGCTAGCCGGCTTCTTCCCCGGTGTCCTGGAGCCCGCCGACGACGACCACGTGATGAACGGCAACGAAGCCTTTAACGCGTATCTCGAATGGTGCGAAGCCGAAAACCTACCCGCAAAGGAACGGTGGACCCGACGCGCCTTCTATGACGCCATGGAAGAACGCGGAATCTACCGCCGAAAGACCATGCGCGGTATCGCGCTCGTGGGTCTCCGGGAGGCCGACGCGAGCCCCGACGCAGCGGGGCCAGGAATCTTCGCCAACTGACGCACACCACATACGCGGGTCGTCCACCAATTCACGGTGGGCGGCCCGCTTTTCGTTTAGGGGGACCCATGCTGACTTTCCGGCACACCGTGGCCGGCGAGTCGGTCACCGTGAACGTGCCCGAGGACACCGCCGATCTCAAGCTCTTTTGGGATTGGCTCTACCGGGCCCGGGAACGGGGACCGATCGCGCTGGACACCGAGACCACCGGACTCCACATCTACTCGGCCGGATACCGGCTCCGCACCGTGCAATTCGGCGACGCACACGAAGCGTGGGTGCTGCTGTACGAGCGGGGCGGTTGGCACGCGCAGTACGCCCGTGAGGCAATCCCGCGGTGCCGCGAAGTCCTCATCCACAACGCTGCGTTTGACTGGCTCGTCCTGGACGAGCACGC
Source organism: Streptomyces sp. NPDC058872 (assembly GCF_042743065.1). Lineage (NCBI taxonomy): Bacteria > Bacillati > Actinomycetota > Actinomycetes > Kitasatosporales > Streptomycetaceae > Streptomyces > Streptomyces sp. NPDC058872. The sequence continues at coordinate 15,443 of NZ_JBHYMK010000018.1, read as the reverse complement.
GGGCATACGGCTAGAAGATCTCGCGCCGTACACCACGGATACACGCATCCTCGCCGCGCTTATCGACCCGCGGCAGCCCTCCGAGGGCGGGGCAGGAACCGCGCTCAAGCCCCTTTCGGCAAAGTGGATTGACCCCGCGGCCCCGGACACGCAGGGCGGGCTTACAAAGGTCTTCAACAGTCTCGGATTCACCAAAGAGACAGGGTGGGCGGGAATCCCGCTCACCCACCCCACGTACCTGCTGTACGCCGGTCTCGACGTCATCTTGACGGCCCGGCTCGCTCCGATCCTTCGCCGAGAGCTGGACCGGCTCGGTGTCCGGCACCAGCTCGTCACGTACGAACACGAGATCGCGCGAATCTGCGCAGTGATGCAGCGCGCGGGGCTGCTCGTGGACCAGGACTACACGTCGACCCTCGCGGGCCGGCTCGCCGAGGAAGCCGAGCGCTACGCGACCGTGGCAGCCCGGTACGGCGTGACGAAGGTGGGCAGCTCGGCGCAGGTGGCCGAAGCCCTCTTGGGCATGGGCGAGCGGCTGACCGAGCGGACCAAGGGCGGGGCGCTCGCGACGGATAAGACCGTCCTACTCCCGCTTGCCGACCTTGACCGGGACTGGCAGCGCATCGGGGCCCGAGAGCCCAACCCGCTCGCGGACGCCGTGCTGAGAGCCAAGCGAGCCGGCAAGTGGGGCAAGACCTACGCCGAGGGGTTCCTAGCGAACCTCAGCACCGCGGGACGTATCCACCCCACCGTGTCACCGCTCGCGGCGCGCACGGGCCGGATGTCCGTCACGGCCGGACTGCACCAACTCCCGTCCTCGGACCACGTGATCCGCCGCGCGATCCTCGCCGAGCCCGGACACGTCATGGTGTCGACCGACTTTCAGGCCGTGGAAATGCGGGTCCTCGCAGCGCTCGCCAACGTCCGTCGCATGAAAGAAGGATTCATCAACGGTGGCGACGAGTTCGACATTCACACGTACACGGCAAAGCTGATCAAGGGCGAGAACGCCACCCCGCGTCACCGAAAGATCTTCAAGGGCGCCGGATTCGGAAAGGTGTACGGGGGCGGAGTCGCAACGATCGCGAAACAGACCGGCGCCGAGGAAGCCGAGATTGCGCAAGCGGTGGCCGCGTACGACCGCGCCTTCCCGGAGATCAAGCGCGCGTCCTCGCGGTGGCAGCGACAGGCTTTCCAAAACCGCATGGTTTTCATTTCTGCGACCGGCCGCCGGCTCCCGTTGGACCGGGACCGCACTTACAGCGTCGTGAATTACGCCTGCCAAAGTGCGGCGCGTGATCTGCTCGGCCAAGCCCTACTGAATATCGAGGGTGCCGGACTGCTCGAATTCTGTCGCCTGCCTATCCACGACGAAGTCTTGGCGTCCGTGCCGCAGCGTGACGCCGAGGGCATCGCGCGGGAGTTCCAGCGCTGCATGTCCATGGACCTGTACGGGGTGCCCATCACGGCTGACCCCGAGATCGGCGGTCGCTCGTGGGGCTCGCTGTACGGCGCGGACTACTAATTCAGCGCCCTGACCTGCGGAAACCACCGTCACCGCGTCCGCGCGGACACGTGATCAAGCGGGAGGGTTGCCCTCCGTTTGGTCACGAATCGAGCAATGACGGCACGTCAGATAACGGTCACGTGCCCAATCCAGAACCTTTGTCCGTTTAAGCGAAGATAACGCACGAATCTATGGCGTTGTCCGCTCCGTGATGCCGACCTAATTTCGGTGCCACGCAGCGACAAGGCAATGCGCAAGCCCCGTCCTGCTCATCCGGGACGGGGCATTTTCATGCCCTCCTGCAAGGCGCATTGCATTCGAGCCGAGGGGCTTTCCTGCCCTTTTCCGCTCCGTTCCGGGAATCCCTTGGTCCCCACAGGGACCAAAGCCCCCAAGTACGGAGCCACGGTCCATGACGCACATCACCCATGCCCAAATCGCTGCTGCTAAGAACAACGAGCTGGACGCGATTACGGAAATCATTCGGGAAACTGAAACGCTTATATCGTCCCGCGCGCGCCACTATGCGGGCTCTGCCGCGGAGAACGGGAACACCCTTGCCGAAGACCTCTCGCAGACCGGCCGCATAGCGGTCTGGCAGTGCATAGGGAAGTTCGAGGGAGACACCCCCGCAGCTTTCATGGCCTACATTGACCGACACGTCAACGCGGCCATGTTGGAAACGCTGCGAGCGGAAACCCGCCCCGGAGTCACCGCCCGCGCGGCCAAGGATTTTGAGTCCGCGCTTGTCCTCGCCGGCGGGGACCCGTACGAAGCCGAGCGCATCGCAGCGAGCGACGCCATGGGCGACCGCAGGATGAACCCCGAGCACGCCTATGCGGCCCGGCTCTCGTGGCTCGGCCTGGACTACCTTGACCGGCCCGTGCCGTGCGAGGACGGAGAAACGTTCACCCTCGCCGAGAAGATCGAGCGCGAGACAGGGACCCCCGCCGAGCTGATCACCTCCGCGGACATCGCGTCGCACCGCCGGACCGTCATCCGCGATCAGGTACACCGCACGCTCGGTCTGCTCTCCGAGCGGCAGCGCCACGTGATCAAGGCGGGTTTCGGCATCGTTCCCGTGGCGCAGTACCAGCCCGGAGCCGACGACGACGAGCTAGCCGCGGACATGGGCTGCACCCGCTATCAGGTGCAGCAAGCGCGGACCAAGGGGAGCAAGCGGTTCGCCGAGCTGTACCGAGCTGGTGCACGCGCATGGTGACGCTCCCGACCCGCGACGGCGGAACCGTGACTGTGACCCGGTGCGGCGCCCTGGTGGACATCCATGTCCGAGACGCCGAGGGGCGGACCGTCGCCACGGTCACACGCCGAGCCGGCGACGCTGCACGGCTGCTCTCGACCCCGCCCCGCCGCGCTGGAACCTGACAAACGCCCGATTACTGCCCGTAGCCCCCGAGGGGGAACAAGCACGCCCACTGTCGCCGTTAAACCCTCAACAACGGCTAGATGCATGGGGGTTGAGAATAAGCCACTCCGTTTCAGTCGCTCGCACCCCGTAAACGCCCCTGACCTGCACACATGATCACAGAATCCCCTTGCCCGTGTCGTGATCGTGACCTAATCTCGATGTCCTCGCCGAAAGGCTGTTCGAATCAAGGGGTGGGGTATGAGCACTGGAAGGGTCACGATCACGACGAACCGCGCGGCATCGGCCGAAGACGCCGCAGCGACGGCCGAGCTGCGCGTAGAGATCTTCCAAGCAGGACCCGGGGGGGTCTTCTGGGAGTGGGTAGCGGCGCACAACGTGCCCCCCGTGAGGGTGGCCGTCTATACGGAATCCGCCCTTGCGGCGGCACTGGCACAGCACGGCCCGCGGGTCGCCGGACTCATGGAAGCCTCACCAGAGGTGACGTGGCGCATTACTGCGCACTGCCTGACCACGGGCAACGTGGTCGGTGAGTGGACGTGGGCCCGCAGCGAGGAAACCGGGCGGTGGGTGCCCGCCGGCGAGCTTTGGTGCGTGTGGGATGACCGGCTTCGGGTGGAAGCCCTACAGCGTGCCAACGAACGCGCTGCGAAGAACGGGGGTCCCGCGTGATCACGGCTGCTGCCCCCACCCGCACGTTTGTCGACGGCTTCGAGTCCAAGACCGACGCTTACGACCATTCCATGCGCATGGCCCAAGTGCTGGTCCGTGCTGGACTGACCAAGCGCTACGGCGTAAGCGTCCACCGCATCCCCGTATCCCGGAACGATGAAGGTTGGGGAGTCTGGCTCACTGACCGGACGCCCGACGAGGACCCGCCCGTGGGTCTGCCTTTCATGCCGCCGATGCGGCCCCGCGCGGCAGCATGACGAAGCCCCGCCCTACTCCCAACTCGGGGGCAGGGCGGGGCCTTTGGCGTTTCAGGCGCCGAGCTGTCCGCCCTTGACGCTCTCCACGAACGCGGAGAACGCGGAAGCGGACAGAGCGAGGGCGGGGCCGGCGGGGGTCTTCGAGTCGCGGACGGGAACGGCACCGATCGTGGCGGCAAGGTTGGTGGCGACTTCCACGCAGTTGCCGTCATTGTTGCTGTAAGAGGACTTGAACCACTGCGGGGTCTGGGACGTCACGGGAGAGCCTTTCGTGCCTCGCGGATCATGGCCACCGTTGCCGCTTGCGACAGGGCTTCGGCTTGCACCTGATGGTAGGTCTTGAGCAGAGCCAACACCGAGTCCGTGTTGCGCTCCATGTGCCCTCGGATCTGAGACTCGGCGTACGCGAGCACGGTCATATCGGGCAGGGTCAACAGGTTGAGCGGTAGGTCAAGCGCCCTGCGCTCGCCCATTTCGTACGGTGCGATCTGTACCACGGTGTTGGGCTGGTCTGCGACCTCCAACAGCCGGTCAAGTTGTTCGGCCATGATCGCAGGACCCCCGACCCTGCGCCGAATGCAGCTCTCATCTAGGACTATGAGCATCATCGGCGGACGATCCCGTACAAGGGCCGCTTGGCGTTCCGCCAGGAACCGAACTCGCCTGTCTGCCCGCCCTGGCGTGATCGCGCCGCGTCGAACGTTGCTCTCCGCCAAGCATCGGGCGTACGCGGGTGTCTGCAACAAGCCCGGCACGATGCCGATTTCATACAAGCGGATCTCTACCGCCTTGCCCTCGTTGGCGACGTACTCCGGGAAACCTTCCAAGAGTGGCCCGGGGCGTGTCTTGTGCCACTCGCGCTCTAGAGAGTCGACGCTTCCCTTCGTCCCAAAGATCTCGTCCATCTGCACCGAGAACGGAAGGGAGGGTGACTTGCGAGCAGTTTCAACAGCGGAAATATGCTGGCTGGAATATGCCGATCGTGCGGCTACGTCCTCCTGCGTCCAGCCGCGTTGGTCCCGCAACCTGCGTAAAAGCACTCCGTAAGCGGCCAGAGGGCTGGACGTGGCGTCCAACTCCTTGCGGTTAGCCACAACTCTTCCTTCCGATCGGGCCAGTTGAAGAGAGGTCGACTGTAAGCCACGCTTACGGCCCCTGGTAGCGGAAGCGCTACGGAGAGGAGCGGTCGTGCCCGAACACAACGCTCGTCCGAGCCCGGAGCCGGCGACGACGGTTCCCGAGCTTGGAACGTTCATGGCGGCAGACACCGCCGAGGGAACGTCCCGGCTCGGGAGGGTTACGGCGTGGGACGGGGACATGGTCCACCTGTCACCCCCGGGTGGGGGCACGAAGTGGACGGCTTCCCCGAACGAGCTGCGCCGACCGACAGAGGTGGAATGCGCGCGCATTCGCGTCCTTACCTCTCCGGTGCCGGTGTCGGACCCGTGAGGCGGGTCTACGGGTACGCGCTGCATCGCATCCGGCGCGACCCCGAGACCGAGCCGGCCGTGTCGGCTAGCTGCCTGTCGGAAGGGTGCGAGTGGAAGTCCACGCCGAGCGCGGAAGTGGACCCCGTGGACAAAGAGTGCATGAAACACACCGGGCTCAACCCGACGCACACCCGCTTCGCTCGGAAGTTCTCGGACGTAGCGCTCGTGACCCCCGTGGGGGTGCCGTGAGTGGGCTGGTCGTCACCACGGCGACCGTGACCACCTGCGCCCTGGTGCTCGTCCTGGTCGTGGCGGTCGTCCGGTGACCAAGCGGCAAGTCCTTTGGGAGTTGGCGCAGTTCCTCGCGGGAGTCGTCGTCGGCTTCCTGCTGATCGTCCATTGAGCCCCGCTCTCCCCATCCGTGGGTCCCGTCCGAATGGGGAGAGCGGTTCCAACCGAAAGCGAGAGATCCCATGCCGATACGGCGGCAGCCGGACCGCGCGTACTGGCCGGACGCGAACCCCTACGGCGTGCCCGTGCCCGAGGGCGAGGACCGGCGCTTGAGCGCGAGCCAACTCCGCCGCGGAGATCAGGTGTTGTTGGGTCGGTGGTGGCGCACGGCGGCTTCGGTGGAGACGCACACCGGAAGGGTGCACACGTGGGTGCACGTGCACTGGGTGACCCCCGCGGGCAGCCGCACCGTCTACCACAGTGCCGCCCTGGTCCCCGTCTACCGCGCGCCCGTCATGTCCCTCGCCGGCCCGGAGCCCGACGACTCCGAGCACATGTACGCGGACGACTCGCAGGTATGGCAGTCGTGACCATCGCCCCCGCGCACCCGGTTCCCGTCATCAGCATTGCGGGTCCGCCGCTCGCCTCTGCGGCGTGCCTGTTCGGTGACTGCGGATGGGGCGTGGGGCCGCTGGAAGTGGCGCAGGTGACCGCTCACTGTGCCGAGCACCAGCGCAACCGTGGGCACGGGATATTTGCCCGCTCGATTGAAGACGTGGTGTTGATCCGGTGACCGCAGAACGGTGCCGAGCCACGGCCCAAACGCGTCTGTGGTGGGCCGGTGGAGGTGTGGTTGTCTGCGTGCTGCCCCCGATGCACGCGGGGACTCACGGCGGTCTGCTCGGCGGCAGCATCACGTACCACTGGCCCCGTGTGTGGCACATCGCGGCCCGCGAAGCTGTCCGTACTGACTGCTGCGGCGTGGATCTCACCGAGATCAACAACCGGGGCGGGCACTGCGTGCGCGGTGCGACGACCGAGCAACGACGCCGTGTCACGTGCCCGCATTACCGCCCACCCATGAACTCCGCTCCCTCGGCACGGCCCCTTACTGCGGGGAGGTCCCGGGGCTGAGGGAGCGGGCAAGACCCGGCCGGCTGTCTGCGTGACGGTCGACGGCCGACCGGATGTGTACGACGACCAGGCACCACCATGAGACAGGAGGAACGACCAGTGAGCACCGTCCAGACCATGCCCGCCCCGTTCGGGGTGCGGCACCTCGTTTCGCCCCCGCCGAGCACCGACGACGCCCCCGTGATCACGTACAGCGAGGGGCTTCAGCTCAACGTCTCCGCCGAGGGGAACCCCTGGCACGCGATCACGGCCGAGCTGCCCGAGACGCAGACGGAGACCAGCAACGGCGACGGCAGTTCGCCGGGGTCCGACAGTGGCACGGACCTCTGGTGACATGCGCCCCATCCTCATCCTGACCGGCCGAGACGATCTCACGGCCGACGCAGTGGTTGAGGAGCTGGTGAGCCGTGGGGAACACGTCGTCCGGTACGACACGGCCGACTTCCCCACGGCTTCCCGTCTGGCCGTTTCCCTCACTGGGGACGGCTGGACGGGGTCCCTCGCCGGCTCTCGCACGGTCCGCCTTGAAACCGTGAAATCGGTGTGGTGGCGCCGCCCGAACGAGTTCCGCACCCCGGATGAGTGGCCGGGGAATGCCCGCGCGCTCGCTGTCTCCGAAGCGCGGTCCGGGCTGCTCGGCGTGCTCGGCTCGCTGCCGGTGCGGTGGATCAACCACCCCTCGCGGGATGCCGCCGCGAACTACAAGCCCGTTCAACTTGCTGCCGCCGCCCGCTGCGGGCTGGACGTGCCCCGCTCCGTGATCACGTCGGACCCCGAGCACGCGCGGACGTTCATGGGGGATGACACGGTCGTCTACAAGGGGCTCGGCGGTGGAGTGCTCGGGCCCGAGGGGCGGCAGTTCCTTCCCGTCGCGCTCGTCTCCGCCGATCAGGTCGACGACGGCGTACGCGGCACCGCCCATCTGTTTCAAGAACGCGTCGATAAGGCGTACGAAGTCCGGCTAACGGTCATCGGTGACCGGATGTTCCCCGTTGCCATCCACGCAGGCAGCGAAGCCGCCCGACTCGACTGGCGCACCGACTACCGGTCGCTCACCTATGAGCCCGTCACCATGCCCGACGACGTCGAGAAAGGCGTACGGGCACTCATGGACGAACTCGGCTTGTTCTTCGGTGCCCTGGACTTCGCCGTCACGCCGGACGGCCGATGGGTGTTCTTCGAGGTGAACCCGAACGGGCAGTGGCATTGGCTCGCCGTCAAGGCCGGTATCCCGCTCGTGGGAGCCATGGCCGACGCACTGCAAGGAGAATCCGAGTGACCAACGTACCCACATGGACCGCCGCCGCTAAGGCACTCGCAGACAGGGTGACCGCCGACGCGCCCGCGTGGCACGACGCCGTGAGCAACACCCCGCGGCATCAGCTCGTCCCGCGCTGGTGGCAGCCCATCCCCGACAGTCCCGAGAGGGAATGGGAGCTGGTGAGCCTGCCCGAGGACTCCGCCGAACGGCTGGACGCCGCGTACGCGGATGCCACGCTGGTAACCCGAGTCGGCCCGCTGCACGCCGACCAGGCCAAGCGCGGCGAACGCGGGAAGGGCGAACCCACGTCGTCGTCCACGCTGCCGGGGCTCATCGTCTCGATGGCTGACCGGCTCCGCGTCGAACCCGGAGACAGGGTGCTGGACGTAGGGACCGGCTCCGGCTACTCGGCCGCTTTGTTCGCGCACCGCTTCGGCGACGAGTCCGTTACCAGCGTCGACGTGGACCCCTACTTGGTGGAAGCCGCCCGTGCCCGGCTCGCCGGCTTCGGACGCTCGCCCCGCATCGAAGCGCTCGACGCCACGGGGGAACTCCCGGACGCCGAGTACGACCGCATCATGGCGACCGTGTCTGTGCGCCCCGTTCCCCCGTCGTGGCTGCGCGCGCTGCGCCCCGGTGGTCGGCTCGTGACGACGATCGCTCACACGGCGCTGCTGATCACGGCGGACATGGGGCCGGACGGAGTCGCCCGGGGCAGCGTCCAGCCCGACCCGGCAACGTTCATGGAGACTCGGCAGAACGCGGACTACCCGCCCAAGCTGAACAACGTCTTCGTGTCGGCCCGTGTCCGCGAGGGCGACGACGTACGGACCCCGGACGGGCCGATCCCCGACCTGTGGCAGGAATGGCCGCTCCGGTGGCTGTACGAGCTGGACACGCCCGAAGTCGAGACCCGCTCGGCCGAATACCCGGACGGCAAACGTGTGGTCTGGCTGCTCGCCGCAGACGGATCATGGGCCCGCGCCGAGGACGCCGAATCGCCCATCGTGCACCAGGGCGGCCCCCGCCGACTGTGGGACAACTTGGAAGCGGTACGCCGACGCTGGGACGAGAACGACCGGTTCGCCATGCACGACATGCGGGCGGAGATCTCGCCCGAGGGAAGCCGTCTGCTCGCCCCTACGGGCAAGTGGGACTTGCCGATCTGACCCGGCCCCGCGGTAAGGCTCACACCACGCTGCCCCGTCCGTGCGTTACCCCCGTGGCGCATGGGCGGGGCTCCCATTTCGCCCCGCCACCTTGAGACCCCAGCAGATGAGCAAGCAGGTTCTAGTCACTTCCAGCCCGCACTACCTGGGGCACAGACATCACGTTGTACGGAACACGTGGTCGGGACGGATCGTCGCGCTCCGATGCCCGGCATCAGACTGCCTACGTCTCGTCTACACCGACGAGCACTCGCGGATGGCCGTTCACAGGCCGCTCGGTAAGGAGGGCACCTGTCCCCTGTCTGGCGCGCCCGTTGTCGACACGGTTCGAGCGACAGAGTTCTAGTCGTCCTCGTTGCCCGAGCCGGCGGCAGGGGCGACGAAACTGCCCTTCCCCCATCGGGTCTCGATGAGCCCGCGCTCACGAGCGATGCCGATTGCTCGGCGTGCGGTCATCCGGGCTACGCCGTGCCGTTCGCAGAGTTCGGACTCTGACGAGATCGGCTCACCCGGGCGCTTCCCCTTGATCTCTGCCAAGAGCGCGTCCAGCACATCCATGTATGGGGCGCGGGGGCCGCTCGGGGTCTCGGGCATGGGGGCAGCGTAGACAAACCGCCAAACAACAGCGAGTTAGACGTGTAGATGAGCTAGACGAGTAGACGAGTTAGACGAGTTGGCTTAGCGTGATTCCCCGAACACACGAAAGCCCCGGAAGACCGGTCCTACGCGGTCCGCCGGGGCGTGCCGATCAGCTATAGGGAGCTGAAAGACATGCGCGAGTTTATCGCCCTCGCATCCATCGGACTCGGGTCCGTGCTCATCCTCTGGTGCGCCCTCGGGCTCACCCCCCGCCGGCCCGGACGCCACTCCGCCGCCTATCGGGCGCCCGAGACCCTGCCTACCCCCATGCCGCCTCACATGAAGCCCTGGACCACTCCCACCCCGGACCACGTCCACGCTCGAAACACGATGCTCTGCGGTGAAGACACACCCTTGATCCGCCCGTACGTCCTCGCGGAGAACACGATGAAGCTCGGAGCCGTCCGGGAACGGCGTACGGCTGCCGTTCTCGCCACACTCGGCGTGGACTACCCGTACGGATACGCGGGAGACCACTTCGAAACCCTCGCCGCTCTCACCACTGCGGGGGTGACCGCATGACCCCGGCCCGGTTCGTCGCCGCACTGCTCGGCACCGACCCCGAACCGTTCGGCGCTCACTGCGTCCGCTGTAAGCGATGGACATGGGCCCCCGTGGAAGTCGGCTACATCGAGCGCCAGAGCGGCCCCGGAGTCGTCCTCTACGGCTGCCCGAGCCACGCCGTAGCCCTGAACCCCCGCCCCATGCCCGGAGAGCTTGAGCGGGACGTGTAGTCCTCGCAGACAGCAAAACGCCCCGTTCGGCCAAGTGCCGGGCGGGGCTTCTGTGTTGTATGTGGTGGTCTGCGTTGTATCGTCAGTACTACTAGTGAGGATCGTCGGGACAGCGGGTGTAGACCAGGTACTGGTCGGTTCCCTCCAGCGGGCGCAGCAGTTCGAACCACTCGAACCCGTCGGCCCCCTCCACGGCACCGGCCCGCGAGGCGAACCGCTTCTCCAACACCTCGCGCTGTTCGGCGGGCACGGTCAGGACGTTGATCTTCACCACGCTGGGCACAGGACACCTCTCGGGGAGCGCAGGTCGGGCACCGTGCCCAGCCTTGATCGCGTGGGTGCAGTCTCCTACATCCCCCGGTCAAAGCGGCGTGAGGACGGGATCCGGGCGCCGCCCGTGGCGCAGCGGGAGCGGCGCGCGTCCCTCTCGCTGTTCCACCGACCTGTACGGCTGCGGTCGAGCGCCACCCCGCCGGTGCGGGGGCAGTGAAGCCCCCTGTGGACCCACCGGATCCCGCCGACGCGGGTGAGGGCGGATCGCCGGAGGGCCCGCGCCGGGACGTCGTTGCGGGTGGCCGGGCGAGCGGCAGCGGTCACCGCGTAGGACCCGAGGTTCGGGGCGGACGGTGACGCGGAGCTCGTGGCGTCCGCCCCGAGAGCGCATCGCGCCGGCTATGCGGCGGGGGTGAGTTCGGCTTGGCCGAACAGCAGGGCCCAGCCGGTGGGGAGCCGGTGGAGGATGCGGGTGATCAGCTCGGGGGCGGCATGGGCGGTGACCGCGGCGAAGACGGAGCCCGTGTCCCAGCGGCTGGTGGCCAGGGAGGCGCCGGAGCGGGTGGCGAGGTCCTTGACGAAGGCCCAGCCGGTGAGCGGCCGGAGGTCGGGGATCTGTGTGGTCAGTGCACGTGCAGCCTCCAGGGGCAGGCAGGCGGCCAGGTCGACGCGTTCATCGCCGGTCAGCTGACGCCCGAGCCCGGCGAGGACCAGGCGGACGGCTTCGTCGGCCCGTTCGCGGGTGGGGTAGGCGCCCTCGTAGCGGACCTTCTCCAGCATCTGCTCGTACGCCATCGAGTACGGCTGCTGCTCAAGCGGTACGCGCGTGTCGGAGATCACTGTGGTGCATGCCTTTCGCGGAGCCGTGGGGCGTCGGGCACGACACCCCGATCTTGGTCAGGTGGGTTGGGGGCGGCCGAAGAGGAGGTCGTAGCCGACGGGCAGCTGGAACAGGATCTGCCCCGTCAAGTCCTCGCCCGCGGTGTCGGCGACGGTGGACAGCACGGCGCTGACGTCCCAGGCCGCGGTCTGTTCGGTGGAGCCCTCGATCCACGCGGCGGTCGCGCGGACGAACCGTTCGGGGGTCAGCGGTTCGGCGCTCTGCAGTGGGTTGAGCAGGATGAGGGCGAAGCCCTCTGGCAGGCGTGCCGCGAGCCGGGCGCGGACGTGGCCGACCAGGTGCGCGCCGAGCAGGGCGAGCACCACGCGGATCGCGCGCTCGGCTTCCTCCGCGGTGTCGTATGCGCCACGGTGCTTCACCCGGTCGAGGAACGCTTCGTGCCGCAAGGTCATCGGTCGCCACCCCTTTGTGCGGTCGGACTGTCCACGGGCGTGCGGAGGACGGGGAGGGGGAGATGTCCGCCCTCCGCACCGGTCCGGGCCGGCGTCAGCCGGAGATCTCCTTGCGGCCGGAGCCGACGCCGATGGAGATCTTGCGGGGCTTGGCGCGCTCGGCGATCGGGATGCGCAGGGTGAGCACGCCGGCGTCGTAGTCGGCTTGGATGCGCTCGGTGTCCAGGGTGTCGGCGAGCACGATCTGGCGGGAGAAGACCCCCAGCGGCCGCTCGGACAGCTCCATCTTCACGTCGTCTGCCTTCGCCACCGGCCGGCGCTCGGCCTTGACGGTCAGCATGTTCCGCTCGACGTCGATGTCGATCGCGTCCGCGGTCACCCCGGGGACGTCGAAGGCCACCACGTACTCGTCGCCCTCGCGGTAGGCGTCCATCGGCATCACCGACGGCTTCGACCAGGTGCCCGGGCCCATCAGCTGCTGCGCCATCCGGTCCAGCTCACGGAAGGGGTCAGTGCGCATCAACATCGTGAAACACCTCCAGCAGGTTGAGCAGTTGCTGCCAATGCGCTGCACTGACACTGTTGTAACATGTCATCCAATGGATGACAAACACGATGTCGTCGACCTGATGACTGCCTGAAGGGGGTGCCCGTGACCGCAGCCGACCAGCCGTCCACGAGCAGCACCGACGCCCACGGTCCGGTGTCCTTCCTCGCCGCGGCGGCGGCCCTCGCCGCCATCGACGACGTCCTGTGTGATGCCCGGCACGAGACGCCCGACGCCGCCGGTCCCGGACCCGAGCAGGCGCTGGCCTCCCTGATGCTGCTGCGTCACGTGCGCGAGCAGCTCGCCGGATGGGAGACCGGCCTGATCGAAACCGCACGCGATGCGGGAGCCAGCTGGGCGGATCTCGCCGGCCCCCTCGGCGTGGCCAGCCGCCAGGCCGCCGAACGCCGCTACCTGCGCGGCCGTCCCGGCGCCGTCGGCACCACCGGCGAGCAGCGGGTGACGGCCACCCGCCAGGCCAGGGCGGCCGAACGCGCCACCGCCATCTGGGCCCGCGGAAACGCCGCCGACCTACGCCGCCTGGCCGGACAGATCGCCGGGCTCGCCCACCTCGCGCCCGAAGCGCGCTCGGCCCAGGCCGCCCTGCACGCCGCTCTCGGCGCTGCCGACGCTGCCGAGCTCGTCGCACCCCTGGCTGACATGCGTCCCCACCTCGATGCGCGCCACGCCGGTCTCGTCGAATCCCTGGACGCCCTCGAAGGTCGGCGCACGACGGCAGTCGCTGACGACGCCTGACTCCCGCCACGCGGAGTCACGGGGTGTGGGTGCGGTCCGGCCCGCCCCGAAGACGCCGACGGCGCACAACGGCCCGCCGGGGCCATGATCCAAGTCCGTTCATGCCGTTCGCACAGAAAGGAACCCCCATGGGGAACAGTGCCGAGACGTTGGAATTCCAGGCGGAGACCCGCCAGTTGCTCCGACTGGTGATTCATTCGATCTACTCGAACAAGGACATCTTCCTGCGTGAGCTGATCTCCAATGCCTCAGACGCCCTGGACAAGCTGAGGCTGGAGTCGCTGACCGACGCCAGCCTCGCCGAGGTCGACACCGCCGGCCTGCACATCTCGTTGGAGGTCGATGGGGACGCCCGCACGCTGACCGTCCGTGACAACGGGATCGGCATGACCCGGGACGATCTCGTGGAGCTGATCGGCACGATCGCCAAGTCCGGCACCGCCGGCCTACTGGAGAAGATCAAGGAGTCCAAGGACGCCGCCACCGCCGAGAGCCTGATCGGGCAGTTCGGCGTCGGGTTCTATTCGGCGTTCATGGTCGCCGACAGGGTCACCCTGCGCACCCGGCGAGCCGGCACCGACTCCGGCGTCCAGTGGGAGTCCGACGGTGAGGGCACCTACACCGTCCATGCCGTCGACGGCCTGCCCGTGGGCACCTCGGTCACCCTGCACCTCAAGCCCGTCGACAGTGAGGACGGGCTCGCCGACTACCTTTCCGAGTCGAAGATCCGTCAGATCGTCAAGCGCTACTCCGACTTCATCCGCTGGCCCATCCGGATGGCCACCGAGCGCACCGACGCCGAGGGAGGGAGCGTCCGGGAGGTCGACACGCTCAACTCGATGAAGGCGCTGTGGGCCCGGTCGCGCACCGAGGTGACCGAGGGCGAGTACAACGAGTTCTACCAGCAGATCAGCCACGACTGGCTTCCCCCGGCCGAGACGATCCACATGCGCGCCGAGGGCACCTTCGAGTACGAGGCGCTGCTGTTCATCCCCTCGCAGGCGCCCTTCGACCTGTTCTCCCGTGAGACCAAGCCCGGTGTGCAGCTGTACGTCAAGCGCGTGTTCATCATGGACGACTGCGAAGCGCTCATGCCCCACTACCTGCGCTTCGTCAAGGGTGTCGTGGACGCCCACGACCTGTCCCTGAACGTCTCCCGCGAGATCCTCCAGCACGACCGACAGATCCGCGGCGTGCGCCGGCGTCTGGTCAAGAAGGTCCTCGGCGCCTTCAAGGACATGCAGTCCAAGGACGCCGAGCGCTATGCGAAGGTGTGGGCGCAGTTCGGCCGGGCGCTCAAGGAAGGCCTGGTCGAGGACACGGACAACACCGAGGCCCTGCTCGAGCTGGTGTCGGCCGCCTCCACGCACGACCCGGAGAAGACCACCACGCTGCGCGAGTACGTCGCACGGATGAAGGACGGCCAGGACACCATCTACTACCTGACCGGCGAGACCCGCGCGATGGTGGAGAACTCCCCGCACATGGAAGCCTTCGCCGCCAAGGGGTACGAGGTCCTGATCCTCACCGACCCCATCGACGAGGTCTGGGTGGACCGGGTCCCGGCCTTCGACGGCCACCGTCTGCAGTCCATCGCCAAGGGCCAGGTCGACCTCGACGAGTCCACTGACGACGACCGGGAAACCGACTCGGAGAAGGCCCGGCGAGAGCAGGACTTCGCCGCCCTGCTGCCGTGGCTGACCACCACCTTGTCCGAGCAGGTCAAGCAGGTTCGCCTGTCGTCGCGCCTGACGACCTCGGCGGCGTGCATCGTCGGCGACGCCCACGACGTGACACCGACCCTGGAGAAGATGTACCGGGCGATGGGACAGCAGTTGCCCACCGTCAAGAGGATCCTGGAACTCAATCCCGCACACCCGCTGATCACCGCCCTGCGCACGGCGCACGCAGCAGGCCCCGACGACCCCGCACTGGCGGAGATCGCCGAGCTGGTGTACGGCAGTGCGCTGCTCGCCGAGGGGGGCGACCTGCCCGATCCGGCCCGCTTCGCCCGCTTGCTCACCGACCGCCTGCCCCGCACTCTGTGACCACGGGGCCGGCCCGGCGTAGGCGTAGCACCCGGCCCGCCCCTCCCTCGCCGCCCCCGCACTCCTCATGAACCGCCTGCGCCCGCCCCCCCGACGGGGGGGCCG